>CATVQN010000107.1 GCA_958346135.1 uncultured Eubacteriales bacterium
CATTGCTTTTTATGAATATGCAAAATCTAAGGGGATTCGGCCGATCTTAGGCTGTGAGGTCTATGTGGCCGCCCGAAGCCGTCTGGATAAGGTGCATGAATACGATGCCCAAAGCTATCATTTGATTTTGCTGGCTGAAAACGATGAAGGCTATCATAATCTCATGAAGCTGGTGTCTTTAGGGTTTACGGAGGGATTTTACTATCGGCCCAGAATCGATATGGAGATTCTGCGTAAGTATAACAAGGGATTGATTGCGCTGAGCGCCTGTATGGCGGGAGTGTTGTCCCGCAATATTTTAGACGATAACTATGATGAGGCCAAGCGGCGGGCACAGGAATTTATCGATATTTTTGGCCGTGACCGATACTTTGTGGAAATTCAGGATCATGGAATTTTAGAACAGCAAAAGCTGAATAGGGGGCTGATTGCACTGGCGGAGGAATTGGGACTTTCGCTGGTGGCAACCAACGACATCCACTATGTGCGCCGTGAAGATGCGGAGTATCAGGACGTACTCATGTGTATTCAGATGGGCAAGACAGTGCAGGACGAGGACAGAATGAAGATGTCCTGTGACCAGCTCTATCTGAAATCCGAGGAGGAGATGCGGGAGCTGTTTTCTTACGTTCCCCAGGCCATTGAGAATACCCAAAAAATTGCTGACCGTTGCCGGGTGGAGATTGAGTTCGGAAAGCTGCATCTTCCAAAGTTTGAGGTGCCGGATGGAATGACCTCGCCGGAATATCTGCGCAGGCTTACAGATGCAGGAATGGAGGAGCGGTACCCTGCGGATGACGGCAGCGTGCGGGCAAGGCTGGAATATGAACTCGGTGTAATTGAAGAAATGGGATATGTGGATTATTTTTTGATTGTATGGGATTTTATCCGCTATGCCCGTGAAAATGGAATTATGGTAGGGCCCGGCCGAGGCAGTGCCGCCGGCAGTGTGGTTTCCTATTGTCTGCATATTACCAATGTGGATCCTATCCGCTACGGCTTGATTTTTGAGCGTTTTTTAAACCCGGAGCGGGTCAGTATGCCGGATATTGACATTGACTTTTGTTACGAGCGCCGGGGTGAGGTGATTGATTATGTGAACCGCAAATACGGCAGCGAGCAGGTTTGTCAGATTGTCACTTTTGGTACAATGGCCGCAAGGCTTGCGGTGCGGGATGTGGGTCGTGCGCTGGATATTCCCTATGGCGTTGTAGATGCTGTTGCCAAGCAAATCCCGATGGAACTGAAAATGACCATTGATAAGGCCTTGACCATAAATTATAAGCTGGACGAGCTTTACCGGAGCGATCCCCAAATTAAGAAGCTGATTGATACGGCCAGAGAGCTGGAGGGTCTGCCGCGGCATACCTCGACCCATGCGGCAGGTGTGGTAATCACTAGGGAGCCGGTACAAAATTACGTTCCTTTGCAAAAAAACGACGATGTGATTACAACCCAGTTTACGATGACCACCATTGAACGTCTGGGACTTTTGAAAATGGATTTTCTGGGACTTCGCACCCTGACGGTGATTCGGGATGCGGTAGAACAAATACGGGAACAGACCGGTGTGGAAGTGAATATGGAGAACCTGGACTTTAATGACGCCCCAACCTATGCCATGATTTCCGCAGGGGACACCGATGGGGTGTTCCAGTTAGAGAGCGGCGGTATGAAGCAGTTTATGAAGGAACTTTGTCCGAGTAGTCTGGAGGACATTATTGCCGGGATATCTTTGTACCGACCGGGGCCGATGGATTCTATTCCCACCTATGTGGCAAATAAGAAAAATGCGTCTAAGATACGCTATAAGCATCCCATGCTGGAGCATATTTTAGATGTGACCTATGGCTGTATTGTATACCAGGAGCAGGTGATGCAGATTGTCCGTGAGATGGGCGGATATTCCTTAGGCCGTGCGGATTTGGTGCGGCGTGCCATGTCCAAAAAGAAAGCGGATGTGATGGAAAAAGAACGCCAGAACTTTATCTACGGCACGGAGGAGGACGGCCAGGTGGTAGAGGGGGCGGTACGCCGCGGTGTGGATGAAAGGACTGCTGCCTCTATCTTTGATGAAATGATGGATTTTGCCTCCTATGCGTTTAATAAGTCCCATGCAGCGGCTTATGCGGTGGTGGCCTATCAGACTGCCTGGCTGAAATGCCATTATCCCGTGGAGTTCTTTGCGGCACTGATTACCTCGTTTATGGAACACGCCGACAAGGTTACGAAATATATCGAGGTAATCAAAGCTCATGGAATTACGGTACTGCCGCCGGATATTAACCGAAGCGGACGAAAATTCTCGGTGGAAAACGGGAAAATTCGATTTGGTATGGCCGCTATTAAAAATGTGGGCGGTGCGGTGGTAGATGAGATTGTCGCCGAGCGGGAACAGGGTGGATTGTTTACCGGATTTCGGGATTTCTGCCTGCGAATGGCAGGCCGCAAAATCAATAAACGAGTCGTGGAAAGTCTGATTCGCAGCGGCACCTTTGATAGTCTAGGTCTCAAGCGTGCAGTTTTGATGAATGTATATGAACGGGTTTTGGACGATGCGGTCAGTCAGCAGAAAATGGTTATGCCGGGACAGATGGATATGTTTTCTATGCTGGAACAGCCCAGCTCCGCCGGAGATGACTTTGAGGATTGTCCTGAGTTTGAGGAAAGAGAGATCCTGGCTATGGAAAAGGAGTGCATAGGAATGTACATTTCCGGCCACCCCTTAGACCGATACCGAGAGCAGATCACAAGGTGTTCTACTGCGTCCATACAGGATATCCGAGAGAATGAAGAAAATCGATTCCAAACGGAAAATAAGGTGAAGCTTGCGGGAATGATTACCCGAATCCGAAATCAGGTTACCAAAAAGGGCGAGATGATGCGGTATGCAGAGCTGGAGGATTTGACCGGTTCTATTGAGGTTTTGGTGTTTCCGAGTCTTTTGAAAAGGTTTGATTTATTACTGCAGCCGGATAGAATCGTGATGGCAGAGGGAAATCTGGATATTGCCGAGGATGCGCCGCCAAAGCTGAGGCTGGAGAGTATTTGCCTGCTGGAGGATGCAGTGCCGAAGGCACAGAGCCGCAAAC
Source organism: uncultured Eubacteriales bacterium (assembly GCA_958346135.1). Classification (GTDB taxonomy): domain Bacteria; phylum Bacillota; class Clostridia; order Monoglobales; family Monoglobaceae; genus Ructibacterium. The sequence continues at coordinate 3,093 of CATVQN010000107.1, forward strand.
GTCTCTATCTTCGGCTGGAGCATACCGATGCTGGTTTGGAGAATGAGGTAAAGGCAATTCTGCGGCAGAGTCGGGGTAATATTCCGGTGTTTTTACATTATGCGGATAAAAAAACCACGCTGGCGGCACCGGAGAGTATGTGGATTTTGGAAGACACGGAAAAGATGCCGCAGCTGATACGGCTTTTGGGTGAAGAAAACGTGAAACTGGTGGATAAAGGATCGTGAGAAAATGGGAACGAAAAACAGGCTGTTGGAAATTTTAGAATCGGAGCGGGGACGGTACATCTCCGGTGAGGAGTTGGCGCGGCGGCTTTCGGTTTCCCGTGCCGGAATCTGGAAGCAGATTCGGTCTCTGCGGGAGGCCGGATATGCCATTGCGGCTGTAAAAAACAAGGGCTACTGCCTGGATATTTCCAACGATCGGTTATCTTTGGAGGGAATGATTCCTTATTTAGAACATCCTGAGCTTAGAGAGAAGATTTTTGTATTTGATGCGTTGGATTCTACCAACAATGAGTTAAAACGCAGAGAAATCGGCGGTGCGCCTTCCGGAACCGTAGTGATTGCCAATCAGCAGACTGCCGGCAGAGGCCGTCTGGGACGGAGTTTTTATTCTCCGGCAGGCGGCGGAGTGTATTTCAGTATCCTGCTGAGGCCATCGGTTTCTATGGATCAGGCGGTGTTGACAACGGTTGCGGCCTCTGTTGCCGCCGCCAGAGCTGTTTTTGCGGTAACCGGACGGTATCCTGAGATTAAATGGGTAAACGATCTGTACATGGACGGAAAAAAGGTCTGTGGAATTTTAACCGAGGCCATTGCCGGTTTTGAAACCGGTGCGATGGAAGCAGTGGTGGTGGGAATCGGGATTAACTGCGGAGCGGTGTTTCCGGAGGAATTACAGAGGATAGCCGGAAATGTACGGCCGGAGAACGAAAATACAGCCTTTCGAAATCGTTTGGCGGCAGAACTGGTCAATCGGGTCTCCAAGCTGGAAAGTATGATAGAAAAACAAGATTTTCTTTCCGAGTACCGAGAGCATTCCATGGTGATTGGAAAATATGTTACACTTTTACAGGAGCCGGATAGCTGTTATCTGGCAGAGGGAATCGGTGAAAACGGTGAATTGATTCTGCGTTCTTCCGATGGTCGGAAACGATTTTTAAATACTGGTGAAATCAGTATTCGTATGATGGAGACATCGGATATTGACAAATAGAAAAAGACGTGATAACATGAAGGATATTGGGTAAACTGATTCGTGAAAGGAGTGGTTTATCATGACCAAACGATGGATCGATTGCGAAACTTGGACCTATCCGAGTAAAAAGAAGAAGGATTCGGCACTGGGATGGAAGCTGCTCAGTGCGGTAGGTTTTCTTTTGTCTGCGGTGCTGGCGGTTATCGGACTTTGCCTGAAAAAGAAGAATGACATTTATTTAGATGCGCTGATTGATTTAAGCGATCAGATTCCTGAGGATGAGGAAGACGATGGCGAGGCAAGACGCAGCCGCTGGCAAAGCGCACATGCGCCGGCGAATCGAAAGACGGTAGAGGAGCGTCTGGCCGATCAGCGGGGACAGGAAATGTAGAGATGCAAAAGCCAAGCGCATCAGTTTATTGCGCCTATACTGAAATAAAATAAAAGGGGAGAAGCCTATGCCGACAAAACAGGACGGAATACCCGTTTGTAAAAACTGCGGAGCAGTAAGCCGGGGACAGCAGCCGCACTGTGCTTTTTGCGGCGCAGTCTTAAACAAGGATATGCTGCTGCCAAGGCGGCGGCCGTTGTCCGATGTTGATGCTGCCAGACTGCACAGAAAAAATTCCGAATCGAAAGAAATCCCCGTTGCGACGGCATCACCGAAGCTTGATGTGGATAAGACTCCCAAAAAGATAACCGTGTTGGGACTGCTTTCTCTCCTTTGCGGAATCATAGCGGTGGTGGTTATGATCAGTTCCTCGGTTTTTACCCAAGGCAGTTTCATTGGGATTTTGGCTCTGGTACTGGGAATTGTAAATATTTCTCAGAAAAAGGGCGGTAACCTTATGGCGGCTGTTGGCATCGGTCTTGGTGCCTATGTGCTTTTGGTG
>CATVQN010000108.1 GCA_958346135.1 uncultured Eubacteriales bacterium
GCTTGTCCTTCGGCACCTCCAGACGTATTTTTTCCCGATCCTTTGATCCAGATTCCTGCTCAGAAAATATGCCGTCCTTTTGCGCATCTGCAAAGGCCGCAAGTAGAGCGTCGGTAATTTTTTCTTTCATGGTTTCCTGTATATTCATAACAAGTTCTCCCTTTCTTTATCCTAAATGGGGCGTATGGTGATGCGCAGCGAATTATGAATAAAATTTTCGTTGTCGGCATCTAAAGTATAGTCCACACGAACGCTCCCGCCGGATTCCTCAAAGGCATAGGTGACTTCTGAGGTGTGTATTGACGCACCAATCTCCCCATAGGGGGTGGGATACAGGCAAAGCTTCCGGCATCCGGATTCGTAGTGCAGTTCCATATTATGTCTGCCCTTGCGGGTAACGGTAACATTTCCCGGCCAGATTTTCAGTGTGGTAGTAGTGTCCGGAAAGCCGGTCATTTCGCTCTCTTCATAGATAATGTAGTATTTGTGATTTAAGACGCCGAACTTTCCCGGAGTTTGCAGTTCAATCGGCTCCAGATGTTCACCGCCGGCCTCCTGCAGTGTTTTAATGCAAATCATGACATTGTTATCCATAAATAAACTCCTAGTAGCTTTCAATATTGATGGCATGTACGCTGCCCTCAATCTGTTTTTCCAAAAACATTCCTGCCAGCTCAGTAAATCCTTCTGTAGCATCGCTTACATAATACTGGGCAGAACCATAGCCTCTGCCGCAAAGCAGACCGGCCTTCTCCAGCTGTTCCTTGGCATAAACTGCCGTTTCGGCTCCGGCATCTACAAGGGTAACGTCGTCACCCATCAGCCTTTGAATCAGCGGCCGAAGCAGCGGATAATGGGTGCAGCCCAGAATTAAGGTATCGACATTCGCTTTCTTTAAGGGCAGCAGATATTCCTGCGCAATCATCTGGGTAACCGAACAGTCCAAATAGCCGTTTTCTACCAGGGGTACAAACATGGGACAGGCTTTGGAGTAGATTTCCAGGCCGGAATTTAGTTTCTTCAGTGTCTGAAGGTATTTTCCGCTCCGGATGGTGCCGAGTGTTCCCAGTACCCCAATTTTTCCGTTACGGGTAAGGCTTGCCGCCCGCAGACAGGTAGGCTCCAATACACCGGTAATGGCAACGTCAAACTCGTCCTGAATCAATGGCAGTGCAGCGCTGCTGGCGGTACCGCAGGCGATAATAATATATTTAATATCAAAGGTCTGTAAAAACCGGATGTTTTGACGGACATATTTGACAATGGTTTCTGCACTCCGACTGCCGTAGGGAACCCGGCCCGTATCGCCGAAATAAATAATATCCTCGCCGGGCAGGATTTCCATTACCTTTTTTACACAGGTAAGCCCGCCCAGGCCGGAGTCAAAGATTCCGATAGGTCTGTTATCCATACTGTTTCCTCCTAGGCTTTTTCCGGATGCAGTGCATGGTCAATCAGACGGTCTACCAACTGACCGTAGCCGACCCCGCTGGCATCCCAAAGCTTTGCGTACATACTGATGGAGGTAAAGCCGGGCAGCGTGTTGATCTCATTGAGACGGACGTCGTCGGTCTCCTTATTCACAAAGAAATCTACCCGGGCAAGGCCGCGGCATTCGCAGGCCCGATATGCCGAAACCGCAAAGTTGCGCACCTGCTGCGCCAGTTTTGCATCCAGTTTAGCCGGAATGGTGAGGATAGAGTTTGCATCATTATATTTGGCATCATAATCATAGAATTCTGCTGCCGGCGTAATTTCACCTACGACAGGAGCACTTTCGGGGTGAAATCTGCCGATTACACTGCATTCTACCTCAGAACCGTACATCATCTCTTCCACCAAAAGCTTATCATCATGCTGAAAGGCAAGACGAATTCCCGCCTCCAGCTCTTCCCGGTCATGAGCCTTGGTTACGCCCACAGAAGAGCCGGCATTGGCCGGCTTCACAAAGCACGGGTACCCCAGCTTTTCCTCTACCTCGGCAATCTTCATCTCGCCGTTTTTCATCTCTACCCAGTCTGCCTGGGGAATTTTGGCGCAGGCGAACATGGCCTTTGCCATACATTTATCCATACAAACCGCACTGCCCAGCACGCCGGAACCCACATAGGGAATTCCCGCCAGCTCAAGCAGACCCTGAATGGTACCATCCTCGCCGTTTTTCCCGTGAAGTACCGGGAAAACTACATCGATCGGATATTTTACCACGCCCTGCGGGGTAAAGCGCAGAATTGCCTTTTCGTCACGGTCAGGCGAGATAAGCGCGCGGTCAAAATCCCAGGCCGCAGGGTCTGCCAGAGCGCCGATTCCTTCGGCGTTTCCGGTATAATAATACCAGCCGCCGGACTTTGAAATTCCGATTTTATGCACGGTATATCGGGTCAAATCCAAATTGCGCAGAATGGAGGCTGCCGACATCAGGGAAACATCATGCTCGCTGGAGGCGCCTCCGAAAATCACACATAGATTTATCTTGCTCATAAAAATCTCCATTCTGCTGTATCATACAGCACATATCTTTGATTTATTATTGTACCGCAAAAGAAACAAAAAATCAATATGTATAAAGCACAAAAATCCGGCAAAACTCTAAATGGTATCATTGGGAAATATAAATATCGGCAAAAGGGAGGTCAAAAGCATCATGAAACATATGCAAAAAAGAAAATCAGTACATTTTTCGGCTCCGAGCTGGCTGTGGTTTTGCTTTTGCATTGGGGCAGCAGTCATATTTTCCGGCGTGCTTCTCTGCAGCTGGAGCATTCATACCCGAGAAGAAATTTCTCAAGGTGTTTTGCGATTGCATATTCTTGCCAACAGTGATACCGACATGGATCAGCAGCTGAAATTGCAGGTGCGGGATCGGATTTTGGAGGATTACGGCTCTCTTTTCCGGGATTGTCAGAATGCTGAATCCGCTGCAAAGCGGGCAAGGACGACAGCGGTGCGGATTTCCAAAGCGGCAGAGGAGGAGCTTCGTCGCCGTGGAAGCCTCTATCCGGTGACGGTGCAGGTAGAGAAAGCAACCTTTCCAACAAAATGCTACGGCAGCGTGCGTCTGCCTGCAGGACGTTATCTGGCTGTCAATGTCCGAATCGGAGCCGCTGCCGGACATAACTGGTGGTGCGTGCTGTATCCGCCGCTGTGTCTGACAGACGGTACAGTCAAGGCTGATGCGGATACCCTTGCCGTTTTGCGTCGGGAGCTGAGCGCTGAAGAATATGCGCTCGTCACCCAGACAGAAACCATCAATGTAAAAATGAAGTTTCGGATTTTAGAGATATTGTTTCACAAAGAATCGTGGTAATTATATTTTATGAATCGGGAAATACTATCATTACGGATTTGCTCACAGAAAAAAAGAAACCGGAGCTGTGGGCAGAAAGGGGTTTCAACTATGAAAGATAAAATTTTCGGAGTCTTACAGCGGGTAGGACGTTCTTTTATGCTGCCGATTGCCATTTTGCCGGTAGCGGGACTTTTTTTAGGAATCGGCGGTGCTTTTACCAACGAAACCATGCTTAAGACCTACAACCTAATGGGAATTTTAGGTCCCGGAACGGCCGCCCATTCCATTTTACAGGTTTTAAATGACTGCGGCAATATTGTGTTTGCCAATCTGCCCATTATCTTTGCCATTGGGATTGCTATCGGTATGGCAAAAAAAGAAAAGGACGTGGCTGCGCTGGCAGGCGCCATTGCCTATTTTGTTATGAATGCCGCCATCGGCGCTATGGCGCTGAATGCCTACGGAGCAGAAGGCGTTGCGGAGCATATAAAAAATGGATCCATGACTTCGGTGCTTGGTGTCAATTCCCTGCAAACCGGAGTATTCGGTGGTATCATTGTGGGATTGGGAACTGCGGCGCTTCATAATCGTTTTTATAAGATTCAGCTGCCGCAGGTTCTCTCTTTTTTCGGAGGAACCCGGTTTGTGCCCATCATCTCCGCATCTGTCTATTTATTGGTTGGAATTTTAATGTTTTACATCTGGCCGCCTATTCAGGTGGGTATCACCTATATCGGAAAGCTGGTTCAAAACTCCGGCTATTTCGGAACCTGGATTTACGGCCTAACCGAACGCCTCCTAATTCCTTTCGGCCTTCATCATGTATTTTATCTCCCTTTCTGGCAGACCAATGTGGGCGGAACTATGGTGGTCATGGGCAAGGCCTGGGAAGGCGCTCAAAATATTTTCTTTGCCCAGCTTTCCGATCCGTCGGTAAAACACTTTGCTGTATCGGCCACCCGGTTCATGTCCGGTAAGTTCCCGCTGATGATCTTCGGCCTGCCCGGTGCTGCGCTTGCGATGTATCACTGTGCCCGGCCGGAAAAACGAAAAGCTGTCGGCGGCCTTTTGCTGTCAGCGGCACTGACCTCGATGCTCACCGGAATTACCGAACCGTTGGAGTTCACCTTTTTGTTCGTGGCTCCGCTGCTCTATGGTGTACACTGCGTTTTCGCCGGACTTGCCTATATGCTGATGCATCTTTTCCATGTGGGTGTGGGTATGACTTTTTCCGGAGGGTTAATCGATTTATTTTTATTCGGTATCCTCCAAGGAAATGCTAAAACCGACTGGATTAACATCGTGTTTGTGGGAATCGGATATTTCATTGTTTATTACTTCCTTTTCCGGTTCCTGATTCTCAAGTTTAACTTTAAAACGCCGGGTAGGGAGGCAGATTCTGAGGAAACCAAGCTCTACACCCGTGCCGATGTAGAGGCGAGAAAATCCGGCGGTAATTCATCCGGACAAAGTGGAAACGGAGATGAAAAATCTCGTCTGATTACACAAGGTCTGGGAGGCGCATCCAATATCAGCGATGTGGACTGCTGTGCGACACGGCTTCGCGTTACAGTGCGAGACGGCAGCAAGGTCAAGGAGGCTCTGCTGCAAAACAGCGGCGCTGCGGGCGTTATTCGTAAAGGAAACGGTATTCAGGTAATCTATGGCCCAACCGTGACGGTGATTAAATCCAATCTGGAGGATTATCTGTCATCCGACCCTCCGGAAGAAGATACACCGCTGCCGACTCCTGCTTTACAGGATAAGCCAAAAGAAAAGAGCGGAAAAAGAAAAGAAACACGGCTCTATGCACCGCTTTCCGGTACGGCAAT
>CATVQN010000109.1 GCA_958346135.1 uncultured Eubacteriales bacterium
CTACATTAACGGCTATCTAAATCAAGAAAACCGGGCTTTACTTCAGCATATTAATCGCCACTGTTTTGTTTTCGATATTCAGCCGGTGCGATCTTCAAAACATCCCGAAAAGCTGTTGCAAACTTGCTCTGATTTTCATACCCGACCTGGTTGGCGATTTCCGCTATGGTTGCCTGTGTCTGCCGGAGCAGAATAGCAGCCTGTTTAATTCGGTATTCTTTCATGTAGGTTCCGATGGGTTGTCCATAAATTCCCTTGAATGTATCTTTTAAAGTCGCAGTATTGATAAGATATTTTTTGGAAAGCTCCTCAATCGTTGGCCGTTTCTGTAAATCGGAAATCAGCATTTTGTGAATCTCTTTTACAACCTCCACCTGGGGAGAAGTATAGATCTCACGTTGCTTTTCTTTTTTTACATCGACCAAATACAAGAACAGAAGCAATTCTTGTACTTTAATCTGAAAATAAGGTTTTTGCAAACAATCCGGTACAGAGTAAAGTTCGGAAAAGATATGCTCAATTTCGTCTTTCGCCCTCATAATGAAGCAGGCTCCGTCAGTGCAGAACTTTTCCTTAAATTGCAGAATGTCAATGCCGCTTTCAGCCAATGTTCCCGGAGGATTCTTTGCCACAGCTTCCAAATTCAGCACAACGGAAATTCCACGGTAATGCTTGAGTGGGAAAGACATTTCCGATGCACAGTTATCCATTGTGTGGATGGATAAGTCACCCTCGCCCAGATAAAGACAGGAACCGCTGGGCAAGCGGCAGCCCTCACGCCCCTCTCGGCAATGGTTGATTTCCAGTATATTTTTATCAATATTTCCATCCCAATAACAGCCCGTTGCTTCAAAATCATTGTAAATAAGCTGTATGCCGGGATAGACCTGATAAACCGTCATAAGACCCAGGCCATCTGCACAATCCATTTTATAGACGGTACAATACCCGTCATTATCTTTCGGAATGACAGCAGATAACCCTTTTGACATGGTAATAGGGTTCTCGTCCATAACATTCCTTTCTGGTGTTCCAGAGTTATTTATTTGCTCTGCCAAAATCTTTCTGGCATCTTTTATTATATATTCTTTTCTCATTTTATTCCGCTCCAATCAGCAGGATTTACAATCCAATTTGAATTATATTACATCCCTGCCAACTGTGCAAATGGAGAAAAGAAGCCGATGCCCTCCGTTCAGAAAGCATCGGCTGAACATCTATTTATTTGCTGCAATATTCCTTGCCTACACAGCCGGAGCAGCTACCGCCGCAGCAGGAGCCGTTCTTGCGATCCTTTCGGATTTTCCGAACAGCCCATACCGCATAGACCGCTACTCCCAAAACGATAATACCCGTAACAAGCATTTTATCCGCTCCTTTCTCAGATGAAAAGTCCGATACGATAAACAATAAATGTGACAACCCAAGCCACAACCAACTGGAACAATGCCGATAAAAGCATCCAACGGGTGCTGCCTGATTCCTTACGGATCGTTGCCAAAGCTGCCGCACAGGGAATATAAAGCAGACAGAAAACCATCAGACAAAACGCATTAAGCTGTCCAAAGCCGGAAGCACTCAGGATGCCGACCAGCGTATCCATTCCTGCCCCGGAATTGATATTCGGAACACCAAACAGAACGGCGCAGCTGGACACCACAACTTCCTTTGCGGAGATACCAGCAATCAGCGCAACCGCAATCTGCCAGAAGCCCAGACCAATCGGCGCAAAGAACGGCACCAGCCAATGACCCAAGATTGCCCCGAAACTGTCTGCCATTTCCGTGGTGTAACCCTGCGGCCCGAAGTTTAAGATCACCCACATCAGGATAGATGCCACAAAAATCGTAGTTCCCGCTTTGGTGAGGTAGTCCTTTACCTTTTCCCACACATAGATTGCCACGGTTCTGGAACTGGGGATTTTATATTCCGGCAGCTCGATCAGCAGATAGTTTTCCGACTTTCTGCGGTCGATCAGATGAATGACCGCAGCGACCAGGATAGCGACCAGCAAGCCGATTAGGTACATGGAGTAGGCTACCAGCATGGCGTGTTCCTGAAAGAACATCTCTGCAAACAGGATATAGATTGGCAGACGGGCGCTGCAACTCATAAATGGTGTAATCAGCATGACTTTGAAGCGGTCACGCCGGTTCTCCAAAGCCCTGGACGCCATAATTGCCGGAACCGTACAGCCAAAGCCCAGTATCATGGGAATGAAAGCCCTACCGGATAAGCCCAGCTTACTCATAATACCCTCCATGACATAGGCGACACGGGCCATGTATCCGCTGTCCTCCAGGAATGCCAATGCCAGGAACAGGATAAAAATGTTTGGCAGAAAAGTGAGGATTCCACCTACACCGGCTACAATACCGTCCACCAGCAAGGAACGCAGCATCTCGTTTACCCCGGCAGCGACTAAGCCATCGCTCAACAGTGCTGACAGGCTTTCAATGCCCATTTCAAAATATCCTTTCAGCCAGTCGCCAATGGTAAACGTCAGGAAAAATACCACCGCCATGATACCAAGGAAAATCGGGATACCCCAAACCCGGTGGGTCAGTGCCCGATCTACTTTTTCAGTCAAGGCATCCTGCCGGTCTTTATTTACCAATACTTCCCTGATGATCTCCTGGATAAAATCGTACTTCTCATTGATGATGTCCGATTCATAGTTCCGGTCGATCACATCCGGGAGGCTTACCGGATAGCGTTCGGAGATTTCCTTATCCTGCTCCAACAGCTTAATTGCGTGCCACCGGTAATTCGTTAGGTTCGGATATTTCCGTTTCAGTTCCGCCATAATAAGGTCAATCTTGTCCTCAATAGCGTCGCTGTAAACCATCGCATATTCTGAATGATGGTCGTGCCGGTGCTTTGGCTTGTATTTGTGGTGATGAATCAAGCACTCCGGGTCTTTGCAGTCCTTGTGATGTGCCGCTGCGTGAAGAAGCACATCCAGGCCGATTCGCTTTCTGGCTGAAACCGGAATGACCGGGATGCCCAGCATTTCCGGCAGTCTGTGTGTGTCAATTTCCATGCCACGCTTCTCCACAATATCCATCATGTTTAACGCCAGCACGACCGGCTTGCCCAGCTCCAAAAGCTGCAAAGTCAAGTATAAGTTTCGCTCCAGAGCGGAAGCGTCCGCAACATCAATAATCACATCGACTTCATCACTTAGTATGAACTGCCTGGATACCTGTTCCTCCATCGTGTAGGAGGTCAGGCTGTATGTGCCGGGAAGATCAACCAGACGAATATTCAAATCATGGTCTTTAATGGCACCCTCTACTTTTTCAACCGTAACTCCCGGCCAGTTCGCCACTTTTAAGTTTGCGCCGGTATACGCATTAAAAAGCGTAGTCTTTCCGCAGTTCGGATTTCCGATGAAGCCTATTGTCAAGTTTTCTCTCATCGGAATTTACCCCACTAAAATATTTTTGGTGATATTGCGCCCAAGAGCAAACCGTGTTCCTCTCACCTTGACGATCAGAACACCGTGGCTTTTGCTGTTCAGAACGGCAACGGAAGTCCCACGGGTCATGCCCAGGGCTTCCAGCCGCTTTTCCATATTGGTGGGCAGCTCAATATCTGAAACTTTGTAGTTATTTCCTATCTTTCCATCGCAGAGGTACATATACGGCCCTCCTTATCGCTTTACGCTGGAAGTCGCCGGCATCTTGCCAAACTCATACAGCATCATGGAAATCGTGATAACGACGAGGATCGCATCGGTCAGCGCAATCGCCAGCCACACGCCACGGATGCCCATGCCGCCGATCATCGGCAGAATGACGCAAAGCGGGATAAACAGGATAATCTGACGGAACAGCACCAGCCAGGTCGCCTTATTTGCCTTGCCCAAGGACTGGAACAAAGTTACGGCAATCAAGAAGCTACCTTGCAGGATATAGGTGCTGAACATGATACGGAAGTTCGTGGCTCCCGATGCGGCGATACCCGGTGTTGTTAAGAACATAGACAAAATCTTTTCCGGGAACAGCTCCACCGGAATGTAGAATACCAGTGACAGTAACGTAGCGGCAATGATAAACACCTTTGTCAGCTTCTTTACACGGTCATAATCCTTTGCGCCGTAGTTCGTACCGGCGGCAGGCTGGAAGCCCTGGCTGATACCCCAAAGAGGAACAAAAGAGAAGTTCCAGAACCGGAGTGCTGCTCCCAAAAGAAGCTGGGAGGTTTCGCCGCCATAGTTGGATGCCACACGATAAATTACAGTCTGCTGTACCAGCGTCAGGATCTGCATCAACAGAGCAGATACGCCGACCGAAAGAACCTGCGGGAGCAGCGTGCCGTCGATGCGGATGCGTCCGATTTTCACGTTTGGGCTTTTCTTCTTGAAATACCACAGGGTAACAGCGGCCTGGATAAACTGGGAAAGGACGGTCGCATAAGCAGCGGCCTCAATGCCCATGCCATAGGGATTTAAGATCGTAATAAAAATCGGGTCGAGAATGATGTTAAGGATTGCACCGCTGGCGATGATGGTCATTGCTTTTTTAAGCTGCCCCTCACCACGGATTACCATGTTTGCACTCTGGAAGAAGTTTACGAACAGAGAACCGGCAAACACGATCCGCAGATATTTTTCAGCATAGTTCAGAATATTGTCGCTTGCACCGGCCAGGGACAGAAGCTGACGGGTAAACGTCATGCCGATCACTGTGTATATCACCGACAGCAGAAGAACCATAGCAACCAGGTTGCCCATGATCTTTTTGACGGTGTTTTCGTCCTTTTTGCCAATGGCACGGGACAGCACCGAAGCGGAACCCACGCCCAGCATAGCGGCTGAACCAGCGTTGATTAAGGTAAACGGATAGGATACAGAAACGGCTCCCATCTGCACGTCGCCCACCAACTGGCCGACAAAGATGGAATCCATCATGTTGTAAAGCCCGACAACCACCATGCCCAGGACAGCAGGGATGCTCAGTTCCAGCATGAGAGGCCAGGGACTTTTCGTTAAAAGTTTTGTTCTTGTGTCAAGTGCCTGTTTCATCACTTATTTCCTCCTGATCTTCATTCATTAGCCACATCTAACCACCTAAAGTATATAAAATTAGGGCTTTTTTGTACGCTCCTAATTGC
>CATVQN010000110.1 GCA_958346135.1 uncultured Eubacteriales bacterium
CCCCCATTGATTCTTTTATTTTACCTAATTTTGCAGGTTTTGACAAGGTTTTTTTCTAAATTTATTAAAATTACTTTCAAAATATATTAAAATTACTCAAAAATCACGCCTGTGTGATGCCTCGGGCTGACTTTCGGCTGCCTAACCGGCAAAGAAACCGCAGAGCGGATGTAAAAGCGTCGGAATCACATAGCCCTCTGTCAGAGCACAAACGATCAGCAGCAGCATAAAGCAGGCAAAAAATACTGCATTCTTTCGGTAGACCTGTTTTTTGAAAACGGTTTGTCCGGCATTGGCGGCAAGATACCGGCGGTCAGACAAAAACTGAAATTGATAAACCGTAAAAAAACAAAGAGCCGGAAGAAAAATAAGATTCTGCGGCAGCAGTGACAAAAAAGCAAGTAAAGCCCCTCGAAATTGATAGCACTGCAAAAGACAGGAAATGGTAAAACCTGTCCGAAACCCTTTGGCGGCTACCTGGAGGATGCCCAAAGGCAGCAGCCACAGATACCATCCCGATACCCAAATCATCAGTGCAAGCTGTAAATAGTTGAGCAGGGAGAGCTTAAAGATCTCACTTTGTGCCGCTCCCTGCAGGGGATACGCCGAGAGAAAAAGGTCAAAGTAATCTCGGATTTGGGATTTGTCATCTGATGCGACGGCCGCCGCCGTTCCGAGAATGATTCCCAGTATGAAGATGCCGGTAATCCATAAATAATGCCGGCGGTGCTGTGTCAGTTCTTTCGATAGTGCCGTATAGAAAATTTGATACCGTTTCATAAAAATTCCTCCTAGTCGTGCTGTGTTACTATGATATGGCAGTCAACATAAAAAAAGAACTTTGAAATTATGAAATTATATGCAGAGTAATTGTATTTTTGTATTTTTTGTGATACAATATTTTTAAAGGGAGAACAGATAACAACGGAGTGGTGAGAATGGATTTACAAAAGCAAATACGAGAGCTTACGGCGATTCGGGGGCTCAGTGCGGCAGAAACGCCGGTTGCGGAGGTCCTTCTTGAAAAGCTGAAGAAGCTCGGACTGCACGCCAGGATCGATGCTTTCGGGAATGTACACGGGATGCGCCGCTGTGAAAATTCGGATGCGAAAACCCTTTTGCTGGAGGCGCATATGGATCAGATCGGACTGATGGTGTCCGAGATTGATGAAGCGGGCGCTGTACAATTTTCCAATTTAGGCGGCGTAGATGAGCGGATTCTACCTGGGATGGAAGTGGAAATTTTATCGTCACCGCCGGTTTCGGGTGTGATTGGAGCGCTGATGCCACTCGGCGAGAAGGAAGAGGAGAAGAAAAATCCCAAGCTGACCCAATACCGGATCGATACCGGACTAACTGCGCAAGAGGCCAAAACCAGAATCCATGTCGGTGACTGGATTCAAATTTCGGGAAAAACCACCGAATTGCTTCATGGCAGAATGTCCGGTCCGGCCATGGACAATCGTGCCGGTGTTGCGGCAATTCTGGCCTGCCTGGAAGCGCTGCAAAGCTGTCCGCTTCCCTATCATGTATCGGTGCTTTTCTCCACCCAGGAGGAACTTGGCCTTCACGGCGCCTATACCGGCGTTCCGCAGATGAAGGCGGATGCGGCAATTGCAGTGGATGTGACCCATGGCGAAACCCCGGATACCCAAGACGAGCCCGGCGTATTTCCCCTGGGCTGCGGCGCAGTGATTTGCAGAGGGCCGAACCTTCATTACGAATATACCAAACAGCTGATACAGCTTGCAAAGCAGAGCGGTGTTTCACATAAAATAGAGGTCGCCTCCGGCGGCAGCGGTACCACTGCCTGGGCAATCCAGACCATAAACGGCGGAATCCCGGTAATGCTGATTTCTATCCCTTTAAGGTATATGCACACCAATGTGGAAACACTGCAAATCTCCGATGTGGAAGCGGTTGCAAAATTGCTTTCCGCTGCGGCGAAGGGAGGCGTTGTGCTTGCTTAAAGAGCTTACCTCTCTCTATGGCGTGTCCGGTCTTGAAACGTCGGTGCGCACCTATTTAGAGGAAAAAATCAAGAATGACTGTGATGCGCTTTACCAAGACGGTATGGGAAATCTTCACGCAGTCAAACACGGAAAGGGTCCCAAGGTGCTGGTGACCGCCTATATGGATGAACCGGGAATCATCATTACCCAAATCACAAAGGACGGCTATCTGCGGTTTGAAACCGTCGGCCGAATTCAGCCGGCATTTTTAGTGTCCAAGCGTGTTTTCATCAACGGCCATGCGGGAATTATTTCGCTCAAGGCCATCCATCTTGCCTCGCAGGAAGAACGTCAAACGCCCGTCAAGGTCAAGCAGCTCTTTGTGGACATCGGCGCCGATACCAGGGAAGAAGCAGAAAAAGCGGTGGAAATCGGAGACTACGGCGTTTTAGACAGCGATTACCGAGAGCTTGAAAACGATATGGTAAAAGGCCGTGCTTTAGCCGGAAGAATGAGCTGTGCAGCGGCGGCTTGGCTGCTTGAACAGTTACACTGCGATTTGCACGTTATTTTTGCGGTTCAGAGGGAAATCGGCTGCCGGGGAATGCAGGCGGCAGCGCAGAATGTCGATGCGGATTTTTGCGTTGTTTTCGGTGCTGCACCGGCAGAGGATAAAAAAGAGAAGGAGCAGGATACTTCTTGGCCGGGAGACGGACCGGTACTGTTTCAGCGCACCGGCGCCGGATGTATCAATCCTGCGCTTTGGTTAAAAGCAAAGGAAACCGCCAAAGAACATGGCATTCCTATCCAATGCTGCACGACGGAGGAGAAGGGACAGGAATCTGTCTTGCTGCAAACGGGGAAACAGCATCGCTGTATTTGTCTTGGGATTCCGGTTCGATACGCTAAGTCTGCATCGCAGATTGCCGATCAAAAAGATTTCGATAATCTAAGAAAGCTCTCTTATGCTCTAATCGAAAATATTTTAGCGGAGGTTTTTCAATCATGATGGATTTAGTACTGCTCAACGAGATTTCCAATGCGGCTCTTTTTTCTCCCGAAGCACTGGAAAAAATTCTTTCTGCGCATATCGGGAGCGTTGCGGATGAAATCCGTTCCGACTCTATGGGAAACATTTTCTTTCACAAGATAGGGAGCGGAAAAAAAATACAGGTTATCTTTCAGCTGTTACCCCAGGGGGTCATGCTTGGAAAAAAAGAGGAGGACGGATACCACATAACCATGCTTGGAAGCGAAAAACCGGAATCCTTTCTTCATGAGATGGTGTATATACACAATGCCCCCTTTGGCGTGCTCAGACAGGAAAAGGACAAACCCGTTATCTTGGAATCCTATGGAGAAACAGAGGACAAAGAAGGGGAAATAGGTTGTTTCAGCGATGAGCTAATCTGTAAAGAAGATGTACTTTACGGAATGAATTTAAGTGCCAAAATATCCTGTTATATTGCAATTTCTGCGTTTATAAAAGCAAAAGAATCCGTAAATGACATTTACTTTACACTATGGAATTCCAGTCTTGGCTGCAAAGAGGGAATTGAAGAGGTGTTTCGTTGCACAGATGCCCAATGGGGCATTCAACTTGCGTCTGTCTCTGCGCAGGAAAACTGCGTATTCGGAGAGGGACCGGCACTGGTGGCAAAGGACGGCTGTTTCGTGCAGTCGCCTTCTATGAAAGAAAGGCTTCTTGCGCTGGCACAGGCCGGATTCGGCACGCCCCGGATTTTTGTGGGAAAAACCGATCGAAGTATGGAGCTTTTGGGTATTGCCAAGCCCGCTGAAGGTGTGGCGGGAATCTATCTTCCGGTAAAGCATCAAAAAACGAGATTGGAAGTGATAAATTTGCAGGATATTGAAAAAACTCAAAACTACCTATTGAAAATACTCCTTGACTTGTGATATACTATTTAAAACTGTATTAGTATGTCACTTGGTGGCGGATTATGACATAGGAGGAGTGTAAATGAGTGCAGCGGGGATTAACTGTATTATTATCGGAATCTATATTCTTTTGATGGTTGGAATCGGTATTTATTGTACCAGGCATTCCAAAAGTGTGGATGGCTTTTTGCTGGGCGGGAGAAATCTGGGCCCGTGGCTTTCGGCCTTTGCCTACGGAACCTCCTTTTTTTCGGCGGTAATTTTTATCGGATACGCCGGAAAAAACGGCTGGAATCTGGGTATTTCGGCTGTCTGGATCGGCATCGCCAATGCGGTGATCGGCTGTCTGATTTCCTGGTTTGTACTGGCAAAGCGCACTCGGCGCATGACCCATCGGTTAGATGCCAAAACCATGCCCGAATTTTTTGAACGCCGGTATCAGGATAAGGGAATGAAGATTTTCTGTGCCATTATTATCTTTATCTTTTTAACGCCTTATGCCGCATCGGTATACATGGGACTTAGCTATCTGTTCAGCACGGTATTTCCGGCTGTTCCGTACATATGGTGGATGGTGATCATGGCTCTGCTCACGGCGCTTTACCTTTCCTTGGGCGGCTATATGGCTACGGTGCTGACCGACTTTGTACAGGGACTTGTGATGATTGTCGGTATTGTTTTGGTGATATTTTTCGTACTGCATCATGATGTGGTGGGCGGACTTGCAAACGGAATGCGGCAGCTTCGCGAAATTCCGGAGGTGGGCTCCGATCTGACCTCCTGGTACGGCGGGAAAAACTGGTTTAGCTTACTTTCCCTGATTGTACTGACCAGCCTCGGAACCTGGGGATTGCCTCAGATGATTCATAAATTCTACACCGTAAAGGAAGGAAAGTCCATTAAAGAAGCCGCTGTGATTTCCACATTGTTTGCGCTGCTCATCGGTGGCGGCGCCTACTTTATCGGTGCTTTCGGAAGATTGTTTTTAAACAACACGGTTCCGGCAGAAGGCTTTGATGCGATTATGCCCGCCATGCTCAACAATGCGCTGCCCAGCGTGATGATGGGAATTTTATTGGTGCTGATTCTGTCGGCTTCCATGTCTACCTTGTCGTCTGTGGTGATGACCTCCAGCAGTTCCCTTACCATTGACCTGGTAAAAGGGCATTTTGCGCCGAACATGAGCGAAAGAGACGTTCTCGGACTGATGCGCATTTTGTGTGTTGTTTTCGTTGCGCTTTCCTTTAC
>CATVQN010000111.1 GCA_958346135.1 uncultured Eubacteriales bacterium
AATTTTAGTGCAAAATGACGGAAAATATGCAAGCTTAATGCGTGCAAAGCCGTCAGGCGTTATTGAATCAGTGTTTCCTAAAATCTGTGTTTGGACGATTTGTGAGAAAAGGTCTTTTTAGGAGGGATCTGAATTGAAAGAAAAGAAGAAATCTGCTGAGCATATGGCAAAAAAGAAATTTATCAAGAACGAGATCGTGGGCAAGGTAAAGCGGTATTTTGGTAAACCATTGACCAGGCGACTCAGCGTGAAATTTATACAGCGGTCTCCATGACCATTCGTGACGAGATTATGGACAAATGGGTGACCTATAAAGAAAAAACGGATAAAAAACCGCAGAAGGAGCTGTACTACCTGTCCTTTGAGTTTCTCATGGGAAGGGCTATGGGCAACAACCTGATGAATCTTAGAGAGACCGATGTTTACCGGGAAGTTCTGGATGAGATGGGGGTTGACCTCTCCGAAGTGGAGGAGTATGAAACTGACGCAGGACTCGGAAACGGCGGACTGGGTCGGCTTGCGGCATGTTTTTTGGATTCTTTGACCAATTTGGAACTGCCGGCTTTTGGCTGCGGTATCCGTTATGAATACGGGCTGTTTCGGCAGAAAATTGTGGACGGTTATCAGATTGAGATGCCTGATCCTTGGCAGCAGAGCGGAAATATATGGGATATTGCCCGCCCGGAGGACATAAAAGAGGTTCATTTTAACGGTAAGGTAGAGGAATATATGGAGGACGGTCAGTTAAAGTTCCGGCATACCGGTTACAATACCGTTATTGCGGAGCCTTATGATATGCCGATTACCGGTTTTGAAAGCGAGACAGTGAATACGCTGCGGCTCTGGCGCGCCAGATCGCCGGAGGTCATCGACATGAGTGAGTTCAACCGAGGTGACTATCTGAAGGCTACCGAGGATAAGGAACTCGCTGAGGTGATTTCTAAAATCCTCTATCCGGAGGATAACCACTATGAAGGCAAGCTTCTGCGGCTAAAGCAGCAGTATTTCTTTGTTTCGGCTACTATCCAGTGGATTTTAAGCAAGCACAAGCAAAAGGGCCTCAGCTTGCAGCAGCTTCCGGAGTATGTGCAGATTCATATTAACGATACCCACCCAACCATTGCGATTCCGGAGCTGATGCGGATTCTGATGGATGAGGAAGGCATGGGCTGGGATGAGGCATGGAGCATTGTAGGCAGAACCTTTGCCTATACCAATCATACCATTTTATGCGAGGCGCTGGAAAAATGGCCTCTTGAGATGGTGGAACACCTTCTGCCTCGGATTTCTATGATTATCCGGGAGATTGACCGTCGGCAGCGAGCTGCCCTTTGGGAGCGGTTCCCGGGGGATAACGGAAAAATCGAATATATGTCGGTGATTTCTCGCGGTCAGGTGAGCATGGCAAATCTTTGCCTTACCGCCTGTCACAGCATCAATGGCGTGGCGGCATTGCACACAGAAATTTTGAAGAAGGAAACCTTTAAGGACTATTACAGTATCTATCCCTATAAATTTAAAAACATGACCAACGGAGTGACATTTAGACGGTGGTTGTATAAAGCAAATCCTCAGCTTGCACAGCTGATTACCGATACCATCGGCGATGGCTGGATTAAGGATTACCGCCAAATGGAAAAGCTGGTTCCGGCGGCGGATGACAGCGCTTTTCGGGAGAAGTTTGCGGCCATAAAGCTTGAAAACAAGAAAAAACTGGCCGCCTATATCAAAGAGCACAACGGCATCGAAGTAGATCCCAATTCTATGTTTGATGTGCAGATTAAGCGGCTTCATGAGTACAAGCGTCAGCTGCTGAAAGCAATGCAGATTATTTGGCGGTATCAGCAGATTATTGATAATCCTGCTGCTGCGGATTTGCTGCCGACCACTTATATCTTCGCTGCCAAGGCGGCACCCGGCTATCACATGGCAAAGCTGATTATAAAATTCATCAACAGTGTGGCTGAAGTGGTAAACAATGACCCCAGGGTAAAGGATATATTAAAGGTGGTGTTCATTGAAAACTACAGCGTCTCTATTGCAGAAAAGATTGTGGCTGCAGCGGACGTAAGTGAACAGATTTCTACCGCCTCCAAAGAGGCTTCCGGGACCGGTAACATGAAGCTGATGCTAAACGGTGCGCTTACCATCGGCACGATGGACGGCGCCAATGTGGAGATCCGGGAGCAGGTGGGAGACGATAATATCTTTATTTTCGGACTCTCTTCTCAGGAGGTGCTGAATATTTATGCGCACGGGCATTCGCCCAGTCCGGAGCTTTATGCCGGCAATCCGGTGATCAAGCGGGTGGTGGATACCTTAATCGACGGTACCTTTAGTCAGGACAATCTGTTTTATGACCTGTATCACTCCCTGGTGATGAACGGCGGCTTTGCGGATACCTATCTGCTGCTTCCGGACTTTGACTCTTATCTTCAGGCTTGTCAGAGGGTAATGGATAAATTCCGGGATAAAGAAGCTTGGATGCGCAGCGCGGTACTCAATACCGCCCATTCCGGTTTCTTCTCCAGTGATCGTACCATTGAGGATTATAACCGTGAAATTTGGCATTTACGCTGATTTTTAAATACGAATTGGATAAAAGGCGGAGGGGTGCCGGTCCCCTCCGAACCCCCTTTTTTTAACCGGAAAATACATATGTATAGGAGTTATGAAAAATGAAAAAATTGTTTGGAATGATCTGTATGTTGGCTTTGAGTATTTCTTTGGTGGGCTGCGGCAATACGCCGGCGCCGACTGCCGGTACCGAAACCGATGAAAAAAATGATGCGGCTGCAAGTGATCTTGCCTATGTACAGGACAAGGGTGAAATGATTATCGGCTATACCGTATATGAGCCTATGAATTATACCGACGAAAACGGAAAGCTGATAGGCTTTGACACTGAATTTGCCGAGGCTGTTTGCGAAAAGCTGGGCGTGAATCCGAAGTTTGTTGAGATTGACTGGGACAACAAGTTTTTAGAGCTGGATTCTAAAAGCATTGACTGTATCTGGAACGGCATGACCATTACCGACGAGGTGAAGAAGAACACCAATGTTACCAATGCCTATGTGAAGAATGCCCAGGTTGTTGTCATGAAAAAAGAGGCAGTTGGTCAGTATGCCGATGCGGAGGCTATGAAGGATCTGAAGTTTGCGGCCGAGGCGGGTTCCGCCGGCGAAGCGGCAATCGAAGAGAGCGGCCTGAATGCAAACTATACGGCTGTTGCAGCGCAGACCGATGCGCTGCTTGAAGTGATGAGCGGTTCTGTAGACGCCTGCGTGATTGACAATACTATGGCAAAAGCCATGACCGGAGAGGGAACCAGTTATGCATCTCTGGCACCGGGCATAGAGCTGACTTCCGAGGAATATGGGATTGGCTTTAGAAAGGGTTCTGATCTGACACAAAAAGTAAATGAGATTATCGAAGAACTGACTACAGACGGAACCATGGAAAAACTGGCGGAGAAGTATCAGCTGACCCTGGCTGACGCTGCCTAACAGTAAAAATGATAAGCAGAGGCCGGAGTGAAATCCGATGCCTCTGCTTTTGACGGATTAGAAACTTTTTGTGATGCAGGGCATTTAGCTCGCACATCATACGGAATGGAGATTGTTATGTTTGCACAGGTGACGCTTAGCCTCTTTGAGGGGTTTGTGATGACCCTAAAAATTTTTATACTGACCCTTTCCATGGCGCTGCCCCTGGGACTCTTGATCTGTTTTGGTTCTATGACAAAAATCCGGCCGCTGCGCTGGCTGATTCGAGTTTTTATCTGGATCATCCGGGGTACGCCCCTGATGCTTCAGTTGATTGTGATTTACTACGGTCCCGGTTTGGTTGCGGCATGGGCGGCCTCCTATGCGGAAAATTCGTTTTTTGCCTGGATTGCATCCTGGACAGTGCCGGAGCGGTTCGCTGCGGTGATTATTGCCTTTGTCATTAACTATTCCTGCTATTTTTCGGAGATTTACCGAGGCGGAATCGAGGCGATCCCCAGGGGACAATATGAGGCAGGACAGGTTCTGGGGATGACTCGGATTCAGACGTTTTTCCGGGTGGTTCTTTTGCAGGTAGTCAAGCACATTGTGCCGCCTATGAGCAACGAGATTATCACTTTGGTAAAAGATACTTCACTGGCCAGAATCATTATGGTTTATGAGATTATCTGGAATGCCCAGAAATTCATTAAATCCGATGGTCTTCTGTGGCCGCTGTTCTACACGGGTGTATACTATTTGCTGTTCTGCGGGCTTTTGACTCTGATTTTCCGTTACATAGAGAATCGGCTGGATTATTTTGAGTAAAGGGGTGTTGGTATGAAGATACTGGAAATTAAAAACCTCTATAAGAGCTTTGGCAAAACCGAAGTTTTAAAAGACGTCAGTTTCTCTATGGAAGAGGGAGACGTACTTTCGATTATCGGCTCGTCCGGCAGCGGCAAGACTACGCTGCTTCGGTGTATTAACTTTTTGGAGCGTGCCGATCGGGGACAGGTTCTGCTGGATGGCAAGGTTCTCTTTGACGGAGAGTCAGAAAAAACCTACTCCGCCAGGGAAATCCGAAAAAAACAGCTGAATTTCGGGCTTGTATTCCAGGATTTCAATCTCTTTCCCCAATATAATGTACTGGATAATGTCATGCTTGCGCCCCGGCTATTGGCCAAGGAGCGTGAGGATTTTAAAACAAGAAAAAAAGAAATTTACGCCGAAATTGAGAAGACTGCCCGGGAGCTTTTGGAGCGCGTGGGACTTTCTGAAAAGCTTTCTAATTATCCCTGCCAGCTATCCGGCGGTCAGAAGCAACGGGTATCTATTGCCCGTGCGCTGGCGTTAAAGCCCCGTGTACTGTTTTTTGATGAACCCACCTCTGCGCTGGATCCTGAGCTGACCGGTGAGATTCTTAAGGTGATCCGCCGACTTGCGGCAGAGCATATCACCATGGTGATTGTAACCCATGAAATTGATTTTGCCAGCAACGTCAGTGACAAAATCATCTTTATGGCAGACGGCACCGTTGCGGAGGAAGGAACGCCGG
>CATVQN010000112.1 GCA_958346135.1 uncultured Eubacteriales bacterium
ATAATGGCGTTGGAATTGGCAAACATCGGCAGGTTCGTCAAAAGCATACCAAAGGCGATAGGAAGGAGCAACAGCGGCTCGAATTTTTTTATAATAGCTAAATACAACAGGAAACAAGCAATCGCAATCATTAAAGGGGTGCCGATAATGGCAATCACGCCATCAAAACCGGAGGCTCCGGCTGCCAGCGCATCTTTTGCATTGGTAATCATTGCGGCTATACCCGTGTTGCCTAAAAAGTCCAGAATACTCTGTAACACAATATCACCCTTTCATAAAATCTAGGGCTAAATCCGCAGGATTAGCCCAGGGACACCAGAACATCGCCGGTGCTTACAGAGCTGCCGGCAGAAGCACTGACAGCCACAACCTTGCCGGCCTGGGGCGCCATAATTTCATTTTCCATTTTCATAGCCTCCAGCACACATAGAACATCACCGGCGTTGACGGTATCGCCAACCTTTACCTTGACGGACACAATGTTGCCGGGCATAGGAGCGGTGACATTGGTTGCTCCGGCAGGGGGAGCAGCGGCAGGAGCCGGTGCAGCCTTGGGTGCGGGAGCGGCAGCCGGAGCTGCTTTGGGTGTCGAAACGGGAGCAGCGGACGGAGCGCCGCCAACCTCTTCGACTTCTACTTCATAAGAATTGCCATTTACATTGATTATAAACTTTCTCATGGTGATTCCTCCTTAAAATCTTGCGTCGATGACATCTCTCCGTCCGGCTTTGTTCCAGGCGGGGGATGCATCGTCTATTCTTCGATAAGACTTAATATTTAAATGATAGGTCGAGGTGTTCATGCTGGCGGCAACCGCAGCAGTCAGAACTGCAATCAGTTCCGCTTCATTTATGCTCTGTACAGGCTGTGCGGTCGGCGCAGGAGATGCTGCAGCAGGTGCTGCGGACTGCGGTTTTTGCTTGGATTCCGGTTTGTAAAAGATAACCTTCATCAGCATCATGACCAACATCAAAATAATGAGGACAGAAAAAACAATGATTAAGCCGACAGCAGCAACCTCTGCACCTTGACCTAAAGCTTCCAATAGTGTCATATGAATTCTCCTTTCCCCGGCTTACAGCGGAATGTTTCCGTGCTTTTTGCTGGGACGGGTCTCGCGCTTGCTCATCAGCATTTCTAAAGCGCTGATTAAGCGAGGACGAGTGGAATCCGGTTCGATGATGTCGTCTACATAACCTCTGGCAGCTGCCACATAGGGGTTTGCAAATTTTTCAACATATTCATCGATCTTTTCCTGACGGGCAGAAATCGGATCGGCCGCATTGGCAATATCGTTGCGGAAAATAATGTTTGCCGCACCGGAGGGGCCCATGACTGCAATCTCTGCCGTAGGCCAAGCCAGAACCATATCTGAGCCCAGGTGCTTGCTGTTCATGGCAATATAGGCACCGCCGTACGCCTTTCTCAAGATTACGTTGATCTTTGGAACTGTCGCCTCGGAAAACGCATAGAGCAGTTTTGCACCGTGACGGATAATGCCCTCGTGTTCCTGCTCAACACCGGGAAGATAACCCGGAACATCGGTAAAGGTGATGATCGGAATGTTAAAGCTGTCACAGAACCGAACAAAACGTGCACCCTTATCCGAGGAATTGCAGTCTAAAGAGCCCGCCATTACTTTGGGCTGGTTTGCCAGGATGCCAACGGTTGCGCCGTTCATTCTGGCAAAGCCGGTAACCAGATTCTTGGCAAAGCTTTCAGACATCTCCATAAATTCACCGTTGTCCACTACCTCGGTAATGACGTCACGGACGTCATAGGACTTGTTGCCGTCCTCCGGAACCAGGGAGGAGAGTTTTTCGGAAAGCCGGTTTAAATCGTCATCACAGTCATAAGCGGGTGCCATCTCCAGATTGTTAGCAGGAAGCATGGCAAGCAACGCTTTTACCTGTGCGAAGCATTCTTCCTCATTAGGGCACGCCATAGCGGCAACGCCGCTTTTTGTGGCGTGAGTCTGGGCACCGCCCAGTTCTTCAAAGGTGACATCCTCGCCGGTTACGGATTTTACAACCGAGGGACCGGTGATGAACATTTGACTGGTTTTGTCAACCATGAAAATGAAGTCACAGATGGCGGGAGAATATACCGCACCGCCGGCACAGGGACCTAAGATCATAGAGATCTGGGGAACCACACCGGATGCCATAGTGTTGCGGTAAAAGATATCGCCAAAGCCCTTTAAGGCGTCAATGCCTTCTTGAATCCGGGCACCGCCGGAATCGTTGATGCCAACAATCGGTGCGCCCATCTTCATAGCCATATCCATGACCTTACAGATTTTTGCAGCGTGCATTTCGCCGAGAGAACCCCCGATTACGGTGAAGTCCTGCGCATAGGCGTAAACCAAACGCCCTTCTACAGTACCGTAGCCGGTTACAACGCCTTCGCCGGGAGCTTTGGTATTCGGCATATCGAACTCTGTGCATCTGTGGGTCACAAAAGCATCGATTTCCACAAAGCTTCCCTCGTCGAAGAGCATAGCAAGACGTTCTCTAGCTGTCTTTTTGCCGTTGCTGTGCTGCTTCTTGATTTTGTCAGCGCCGCCGCCCTGCTCAATGGCAGAGCGCCGTTGCTGCAAGTCGTCCAACTTACTCATTTAAGTTGCCTCCTTAATATGTGATTTTAATTCTATTCACTGGTTTTATGACCGCCGTATCTCCGGCGGCGGTTTGCGGCTGAGGATTTTTTGTTAGTGCCTATTTTTTTCAGCATATTGACCTCGGCCTCTGTTAGCTTCCGCCAGCGTCCCAGCGGAACATGCCCCAAATTTAATCCGGCCTCGCGGGTGCGGCGAAGCCGTTTGACAATACAGCCGACGGATTCAAACATCCGGCGTACCTGGCGGTTTTTCCCCTCATGAATGGTAATTTCAAGCCGAGTACCGTATTGGGTCGCACCGATGACCTCTACCTTGGCAGGACTGGTTTTTACCCCGTCCAGGTAGACCCCGCTGCGCAGCTGAATCAGAGTATTCATAGAAATGTTTCCGGTGACTTCGGCAACATAGGTTTTTTCCACCTGATTTTTGGGATGGGTAATACGATAGGTCAGATCGCCGTCGTTGGTCATCAGCAAAAGACCCTCAGTGTCATAGTCCAGACGGCCTACCGGATAAATCCGAACCGGAATGTCCTCCACCAGCTCCATGACGGTGTTTCTGCCCTTGTCATCCGAGACAGTGGTGACATAACCCACCGGCTTGTTCAGCATAATATAGACCATTTTCTTTTCGGGACGGACAAGCTGACCGTCAAATGTAACCCGGTCTTTTTCCTCATCGATTTGGACGCCCATCTCGGTGACGACCGTGCCGTTTACCTGAACACGTCCCTGACGGATCAGAGCTTCGGCACCCCGGCGAGATGCCACGCCGCAGCCGGCCAGATATTTTTGTAACCGCATCACGGTGCATCAGCCCCCTTAATGAAAAAGTGGTATTTTCATTGCTTGTAAATACAGACATTTTCCATGATTTGTCGAACAAAAAAGCCATATGGCATTTTACGCCATATGGCACTATTATATCCTAAATTTGCAAGGAATGCAACAGAAATTTCAAAGATACATCACCAGTCCCGAGCCCTGTGGAAACGGAGAAATTTGTGCAGTTTGTATAATGCGTCTCTTGTGGTATGGAAAAGGCTATCCCTTAAGATGCGGAAGCCACTTTCCTAAAAAGTTTGTAATTTTGTGCAAAAGATTGTCTTGGTCGTTAAAGATGGTGGTGCGCTGTGCACTGCCTGCCGTAATGGCTGGCAGCGTTGTCAGGGTATTTTCTCCAAGCGAAACGGTAACGGTTCCGCATTGTGCAGCGTCAGCTACCGGGGCGCTGAGCGGCGGGGAAAGCGTAAGTGAAACAGTGTATTGTTCCGACTCGGTCAGAGGATAGGAAAAGTCAGCGGCAGCGGTGACCGGGAGGGACGATGTTTCGGAGTTCTCTACGGCAATGGTATCTAAGGGCGTTCCGCAGCGAAGAATGGGGCAGAGCCGATAACGTTGAAACAGGTCATCATATAAATTCATGTGATCGTTCCAGTCATCCGGGGCGTTGAGAGTGACGCAGATTAAAGTCATGCCGCTTCGTTCTGCGGCAGAGACCAGACAGCGGCCGGCAGCTTTAGTAAATCCAGTCTTTACACCGATACAACCCTCGTACATCCGCAGCAATCTGTTGTGATTGCTCAGAGTACGGGGATAGGCTTTACCCTCACCGGAAACGGTGTAGGTTTTTGAGGATACGATTTCAGAAAAGGCCGGGTTTTGCAGTCCGTATGCCGTGATAACTGCCATATCCCGGGCGGTGGAATAATGGGCATCGTCCGGAAGCCCGTTTGGATTGGCAAAATGGGTATCGCCGGCACCCAGTTCCTGCGCCTTTTGGTTCATCAGGGATACAAATGTCTCGATTCCGCCAAAGTGCTCAGCAATAGCCACGGCGGCATCATTGCCGGAGGATAGCATCAGGCCGTAGAGAAGTTCCTGCAGAGTCATGGTTTCGCCGGTTTCCAGATACATACTGGAACCCTCCACGCCGGCGGCGGAGGCAGAAATTTGGATTTGCGTATCCGGATCGCCTTGCTCTAAGGCAACGATAGCGGTCATAATTTTGGTGGTGCTGGCAATGGGAAGCCGGGTATCGGCGTTTTTCTGATAGAGAACCCGTCCGGAGCTTTTCTCTATAACGAAAGAGGCCTGGGCGGAAACACCGGGTTCCGCCAAGACCTGTCCGGGAAGCAGTGTGAGGCAAAACAGGAGAATTGCCCATAGAAAAGATACTTTTTGCGCCATAATTCCACCTTCCTTTTCTCTTTAGTATATGCCCCGCCAGGTGAGAAAATTCAAGCGATAAGAGCAACGGCACCATCATAATATAGCGCAGGAATATCCACTAAAATGAATGGTGCAAAAAAGATGTACTTTACGTTTTATATCGTTCACTTACCCCTGAGATTGCTTTTTCGGATTTGCTTTAAAGTAAATGATTCAATGTTGCTGTGAAATGCTCCGATAGAAAA
>CATVQN010000113.1 GCA_958346135.1 uncultured Eubacteriales bacterium
GAGGAGCATCGCACCTGCGGGATGCGGGAGTTGGAAGAGGAAACCGGGTTGAAAGCGAAACGGTTTGAATACCTCGGGTTTATCTATCCATCTCCCGGGTTTACAGATGAGGTCACGCATATTTACCTTGCATCAGAGCTGTATCAGGGAACGGTTCATCTCGATCCGGATGAATATTTGGATATTGTCAGAATGCCCATTGAAGAGGTAGTAAAAAAAATTATGGAAAACGAGATCAGTGATGCAAAAACGGTAGCAGGTGTTTTAAAAACCCTGCATAAGCTTGAATCGGAAAAGGCATAGTATCTTTCGGTAAAGGAGAAAGCTATGGAAAATAAACGGGTTGAGGTAAAAATCAATAATGTGGAATATCTTTTGGTGACCAACGAGCCGGAGGAGTATGTGCAGCGTGTCGCCTTGCTGGTCAATAAGCGGATGACTCAGGTTCAGGGCGAAAATAAGCAGCTGAGTACGGCCATGACTGCGGTTTTGGCTGCCATTAACCTTGCGGATGACCTGCTGAAAAACGAAAGTGTACTGGACAATATCCGCAACGAGCTCAAGCTCTATCTGGAGGAATCCAAGACAAAGGGCGAGGAGTTGGAGGCAAAAAAATTGGAGGTTGAAACGCTGAAAGAGGATATGCATAAGCTGCAAATCGAGCTTGCAAAAAAAGAGACGGAGCTGTCCTCTCTCCGCAAGAAGCCGGGCAGTGCCGGAGGATACGGAGCTTGACGGGCGGTGAGCATAAAGCAGCAGCTGCATCTATGGAGCTGCTTGCTCCGGCCGGAAATATGGAATGCTTAAAAGCGGCAGTGCAGAGCGGTGCTGATGCGGTTTATTTTGCCGGTAAGCAGTTCGGCGCCCGCAGTTTTGCAGAAAACTTTTCCGATGCGGAAATCAATGAAGCGGCGAAATACTGTCGGCTGTATGGCGTAAAAAGCTATGTGACGGTCAATACCATGACACTTGATCGGGAATTTTCCTCATTGGATCGGTTTGTTGCGGTTTTGGCTTCTGCCGGGGTTGACGGTGTAATTGTACAGGATCTCGGGGTGATGGAACGCATTCATCAGATTTGCCCCGAGCTTCCCCTGCACGCCAGCACCCAGATGACGGTACACAATCTCAGCGGTGTACGGGAATTGGAAAAGTTGGGCGCCTCCCGTGTTGTGTTGGCGAGAGAATTATTAGAGCGTGATATGACCTATATTATCCGTCATTGCCAAGCTGAAGTTGAGGTTTTCGTACACGGCGCTATGTGTATGAGCTATTCGGGGCAATGCCTGATGAGCAGTGTTTTGGGCGGCAGAAGCGGCAACCGTGGCAAGTGTGCCCAGCCCTGCCGGCTTAGCTACCACGCAAAGAATAGCAATGAGCAGTTCTATCTGAGCTTAAAGGATATGTCCTTGCTCTCTCATCTGAAACAGCTGTCTAAGATGGGGGTTGCCTCCCTAAAAATTGAGGGTAGAATGAAAGGCCCGGAGTATGTTTCCACCGTAGTAGGAATTTACCGTCGCTGTTTGAATACCATGCAGCAGCCTACCAAGGAAGAACTGAACTGCATCAACCGTGTTTTTTTCCGAGGTGGACTGACAGACGGTTATTTCACCGGTAAAACCGGAGTTTCCATGTTTGCGTTTGACAAGCCGGATAACCCATATGCGCAAAACACCGGAGAAAGCCTTACCTTAGAAAAGATTCCCCAACGAACGGTAGATGCCGTCTGCAGGGCGGTGTTTCCGGAGGGGACAGCGCCCCAAATAACACTGACCGGAGGGGGAAAGACGGTTACTTGCTGCGGTGACACACCGCTGGATACGGCTATGAAGGCCGGCGCCGATCCGGCCTCTTTGGAAAAACAGCTGCGAAAAACCGGCGGCACCGCTTTTTCGTTTTCGTCCGTTTCGGTGGAGATCAAGGGAAATCCCTTTGTACCGGTTAAGACGGTAAATGCCCTGCGAAGAGATGCGCTGGAGCAGCTTACGGCGGCGGTGCAAAACACGGCGGGATATAGAATGGCTTTACAGCCGCTGCGTTTTGTGAGCGAGAGAAAACAGGAGAGCGAACTTGGCTTTACCGCCTCGGTTACCACACGGGAACAATTCGAGGTGGTTTGTCGGTTTCCGTTTTGTAAAATTGATGTTCCTTTGCACCTGGTGCTAAGCGATACGGAGTTTTTTCTGCCGGAGAAGGAGCGGATTTTGTTAAATCCTCCGATTGTTATTCCGGACAGTCAGTGGAAAGCTGTCATGGAGAGCCTAAACGACCTTCATGCCTTGGGATTTCAGGGATTACGGGCAGAAAATATCGGAATACTCTCTTTGTGCGGTTCTTTTGAAATTTGGGGCGGGCATCGTTTGAATCTTTCCAACTCGCTTGCTCTTTCCGTATTCAAAGAACGGGGCGCAAAGGCGGCCTGTCTGTCTGCGGAACTGAATCTTGCGCAGATTCGGGACTTAAAAGGGAATATTCCGAAGGAGATATTTGGCTACGGCCATCTTCCCTTGATGCTTAGTGAGAACTGTATGCTGAAAAATACCGGGCAGTGTCCCTGCGAGGGTGCCGGAACCATCTATGACCGAAAGGAAAACAGTTTTCCGGTGCTTAGAGACGGTGAAAGCTGCCGCAGTATTCTTCTAAACAGTGTTCCTTTGTATATGGGGGACAAGCTGTCGGAAATCCGGGCGGCAGGCGTTGATTTTTGTAAATTATTCTTCACTGTGGAAGAAAAAGAGAAATGTGAGAGGGTTTGCCGGGCATACTTTTCCGGGCAGGAGTTTTGGGAGGAGTATACCCGACTGCATTATTATAAGGGGGTTCAATAGGATGCAGGTCAAAATTCAGTATTTGAACCCGGCGGCCAAAAGACCGGAATATGCTACCGTGGGAAGCGCCGGGATGGATTTGTCGGCATTGCCGGAGGCTCCGGTTACGGTTCCGGCGGGCGGCAAGGCGCTGCTCCCTACCGGAATCGCATTAGAGATTCCAAAGGGCTATGGCGGCTTTGTCTTTCCGCGTTCCGGACTTTCCTACCGGAGCGGAATTACCATGTGCAACAGTGTAGGAGTTATTGACTGTGATTATACCGGCGAGCTCAAAATTGCCGTCCACAATATTTCGGATCAGGAATATACCATTGAGCCGGGTGACCGGATTGCACAGCTGGTATTTTTGCCGGTGGGCATTGCGGAGCTTGTCGAATGCGAAGACCTGAATCATACGGAGCGAGGCAGCGGCGGCTTTGGCTCTACAGGCCGGTGAAAGAGAGAGGTTGTCATGAGAGAAGTGATTTTGGCGTCCCAATCACCCAGAAGGCGGGAGCTCCTGGGACGATTTTTGGATTCGTTTACGGTTCTGACGGACGATACCGAGGAAATCAGAATTGCGGGGGAGGCGCCTGAGAAAACGGTGCAACGGCTTGCAATGGAAAAGGTACATCATGTTGCCGAAAAGGCAGCAAGGGACGCACTGATTATAGGTGCGGATACCGTGGTGGTCTTGGGAAATAAGGTGCTGGGAAAGCCGGATGACGAACAGGAGGCGGCGGCAATGCTCTCCATGCTGTCCGGACGTTGTCATTCGGTTTTGACCGGAATTGCGGTGCTTGATACTCGATCCGGTGACTGCGCCGAGGATTATGCAGAAACCAAGGTGCGATTTCGGCAGCTTACAAAGACAGATATTGACCGTTATATTGCCTCAAAAGAACCCATGGACAAAGCAGGCGCCTATGGAATCCAGGAGCTTGGTGCGCTGTTTGTGGAGGGCATTGACGGCGATTATTTTAATGTGGTAGGTCTGCCGCTTTGCAGATTGGATAAACTATTGAAGGAGAGGTTCTCTTTCGATTTACTTGCAAAGCAGAAGAACTAAAGAGAGCGGAGCCTTTTATACGCATAGCTAAGGCGATAGGGAAAATCATGGGAAGAAAGGTGATGAATGGATATGGCAGTGGAGATCGGAATAGACTTGGGAACTGCAAATACCCGTATTTGTGATAAGAAAAAAGGAATTGTGCTGGGCGAGCCGTCCATGGTGGTACGCAGCAAAAAGAACGATCAATTTCTCGCAATCGGAATGGATGCCAGTGATATGCTGGGCAGAACTCCGGACGGGGTGCAGGCGATTCGTCCCATTCGCAATGGTGTGATTACCAGCTTTCAGGGACCGGTAGCCATGCTGAAGCATTTTATTAAAAAGACGTCCGGAAACAGCTTCCTTCGTGTGCGTGCGGTTGTGTGCGTTCCCTGCGGAATTACCGAGGTAGAGCGCCGCGCAGTAACAGAGGCGGCGCATAATGCAGGTGCCAGAGAGGTGTTTCTGGTGGAGCAGCCGCTGGCCGCTGCAATAGGATGCGGTGTTCCGGTCACAGAGCCTCACGGGAGTATGATTGTAAATGTCGGAGCCGGCGTGGCAGAGGTGGCGGTGATTTCTCTGGGAGGAATTGTGGTTTCCCATACCATCCGCACTGCCGGTGATGCATTTGATAATGCCATTGTTCAGTATGTAAAACGAAAATATAATATGTCAATCGGCAATGTCACTGCGGAGCAGATTAAGTGTAGCATTGGTACCGTTTACTATCAAAAGGAGCGGGAAAAGGCGGAGATGAAGGGTCTTGACCTGCTCAGCGGACTTCCTAAGACTGCTGCCATCACCTCGGAGGAAACCAGAGAGGCCATGCAGGAATGTGCGGGAGAAATTATTGATGCCGTCAAGGTGGCACTGGAAAATACCCCTCCCGAGCTTGCGTCTGATATTGTAGAGAGCGGTATTGTTTTAACGGGCGGCGGCGCAAAGCTCAGAGGTCTTGGCCGGTTGATTAACGTGAATGTGGATATTCCGGTTTATATTGCGGAGGAGCCTTTGGAGTGTGCAGCAATCGGCGCGGGAAAATCACTGGATTTTATGGCTGAAATGAGCCGGAAACAAAAGAGATTCCTATAGAAGAAATGGTTATTGTGAGGGATT
>CATVQN010000114.1 GCA_958346135.1 uncultured Eubacteriales bacterium
TACCCAATTACCATCTGTTTGTCAAGAGTTTTTTAGTTTTTTCTTGCTAAATTCTCAATTTATGTCGATTATTTCGACGCCAGATAGGTATTGATTTTCTCAATCAGCTCGTCCGCATCCACGCCGTGAACCTGACAGGCCTCTTCAATGCTCTCACCGCTGGACGAAGGACAGCCCAGACAATGCATCCCGATTCCAAAGAAGAAATCTGCGGTACCCGGATCTAATCTTAAAACATCCATAATGATCATATCTTTGGTTACTTTTTGCATAAGAAAACTTCCTTTCTGTTTGGTGTATTCCAGTTTATGTACCTAGTATACCGCAAATCTTTCAAAAAATCAAGCATTTCTGCATATTTGTTTCGAATGTCTTTGTTGTCGTGTTTATAGTCCACGATTCCATATCTGAATCTTTTTCTCCTTTGGCAGATACATACCGTCTCCGTCCTGAATTTCATAAAAGTTTGTAAATACATCAAAATTCGACAAAACCCGGTTGACACGGACTTCGTCCGGCGAGTGGGTATCAATTTTGAGCATCATCTCCCGGTAACTGTCCTCCGCTTTGATTCTCCACACCGAGGCATATCCGAGGAATAAATCCTCCAGTCTCGGATTTCCTTCTCCTGCCACATCCAAAATACAGGTCATACCTGCAAGATCTGCCAGATTCTCACTCAATGTCAACTTCCCATTGATATATATTCCCGGCATCACTTCAATCTCATCATAGGCCTTTGTCACCTGCGCACAAATACGTTCAAAAGCCTCCCTATCCTGTTTCTGCCACCAATTTTTCAGATTTCCGTTTTCATCGAACTTGGCTCCAACCGCATCAAAGGCATGGCTGATCTCATGGGCGATCACAGAACCGATTCCTCCCAGATTCCGCTCCTTGCTGGCCCGTGCATCATAAAAGGGAGGACGTAAAATTCCCGCAGGAATGGTAATACTGTTTCCGGAAGGTTCATACATAGCATTAACCGTCTGGGGCAGCATTTCCCATCTTGTCCGATCCACCTTGGCCCCCTCTGTACGCAGCGCCGCCGCACCGGTGTCAAAGTACCGTTTACAATAATCCATCCGATACTCCATCAGGCTCCCGCCGTCCCATATACTGCGAATCTGAAAGCCTGGATCCGTATAATCCTCTACGTTTTCCGGATAACCCACTCTGATTTGCAGCCGCTCCAGCTTTTTCAGCGCCGCCTGTTTCCCTTCACGGCTCATCCAGGAGTTCTGGCGAATGCGCTTTTGATACGCCCCTAAAATCTCCTGGGTCATCCGCTCCACCGCAGCCTTGGTCTCTGCGCTGGCATAGCGTTCTGCATAGATCTTTGCCAAATCCCAGCCCAGCAGTTCCTCTACCATTTCTACCGCATAGTCAGCAGGCATCACCTGACTTTCCGTTTGATTGATGGCATCTTGATAGCTGCGCCATATCAAAAAGGCATCCGTATTCAAATACATTGCCGAACCGTCCATCACACTGGCTCGAAGATAATCTTTTAAAAGCTCCAGATTCTCACTGACAAAAACCTTATTGACCTCTCTGGTCAAAGGCAGATCATAAACCACCATGGTATCCACTCCGGGAAAACCGAGCTCATTCAAAAAAACGGTTATATCCAGGTTGGAAAAAATCTCATGGAGGGTCTCCATATCAAAAATCATGTAGTTTCGCTCAATTTGATTATGGTCCTCCAAATCAAGCGAAACCTGCGCCAGCTGCATACAAAGCGCCGTCACCTGCTTGGCACGCTCAGCCGCCCTTTCCTCCCCAAAGAGCGTAAACAGCTCTGTCAGATAGGTTTCATAAGCCGCTGTCATCCGGCCGTCACGATCCTGCTTGATCAGTTCGGTATTTATGCCGGTATAGCATTCCGAATAGGTCAGCGTAAATTTGGAAGAATCATAGACATCCTCTCCTACCGCCACCGGAAGCAAACCGTGAAAACCATTGTATTCCAGCTGTGCCATCACCTTTAAAAGACCGTTTAAATCTTTAACTCCATCTATTTTCTTCAGATACTCCAAAACCGGCTCCAGCCCCAGCTTATCCCGGTAGACGGTATTCCCAGCAGCAGTAAAAACATCTACTATTTTCTGCTCACTGCTACCAGTCTGAAACTTCTCGCCGTCCCGAACCTGACGCTGATACAGAGAATAGACAATGTCTCCGATCTCCTGCATGATTTCCCGATCAATACTGTAAATATCCGACCACACAGTATATCCCTCCGGAATCTCTGTTTCATTCAACCATTTTTCATTTGCATATTCATAGTAGTTTCCGGTAGGGCCTACCATCCGAGCAGCTCGTTCGGTTAATAGATTCACCTGCTGCCATGTGAGATCATCGTCAGCGCCCAAAACACCGTTTCCATATCCTTTTACCACTCCGGCAGCCGCCAAACGATTCACCGCTTCTTTGGCCCAGTCCGGCGTATCGGTAAAAGAAACGGTTGTTTTTGCCGGAAGCGTGCGTTTCTTTAAGGTTCGGTCTAAAATCATCAAGGCCTCTGCCCTGGTGATTTTCTCACGCGGCCGAAAGGTGCCGTCTTCATACCCGGATACCATCTCATTCTCTACCGCCGCCGCAATCTCACGAAGATATGCCGATGCAATCTTTCCGGAATCCCGAAAACGTTTTAAAATTTCGGGGTTCGCTTTGGAAAAGTCCAGTCCTACCGCTCGTACAAAAGCGGCAACAACCTCTTCCCGCGGCGCATATTTTTCATCACTTTGTACATAGCCTCCGTCCCGAACCTCATAATCCGCATAGACAAAAGGAGCCGAAGAACTTAGCAGTATCCCCACAATGAGAAACATTGCAACGAACCGTTTCATAATTCTTCCACTCCTCTGTTTCTATGTAATTTCAGGATTTTTTCAGGCGTTTTTCCGAGAGCGGTTGACTGCACTCACCAGAGCATTTAAGGACGCCTTAATAATATCATCGTCCATTCCAACGCCCCACACCGTCGTGCCCAAAGCATTCATAAGGCCGATGTAAGCACAGGCTTTTGCAGTAGAACCGGTACCTACGGCATGTTCTGTATAATGCTCTACTGTAAAGCCCTCCGGCAAAATGTCGCCCAGCGCTGCATAAACCGCATCCAACCGCCCGTTTCCAACGCCGGAAACCGTATACTCCTTGCCGTCCCGCATCAGCGTTACATGGGCAGTAATCCCATCTTTTTGTTCAAAATGACATTCTTTTAACCCGATAGGAGCCGAGATGTTCACATACTCTTTCATAAAAATGTCCCGTATCTCCTCCGGCTGCAGTTCCTTGTGAAGATGATCGGATACACCCTTGACACGGTATCCAAAATCCTCACGCATAGCCTTGGGAAGATTAAAACCGAACCGCTGTTCCATCAGGTAGCCAATTCCGCCCTTTCCGGACTGACTGTTAATCCGGATGACATCCCCTTCATATTCCCGTCCCACATCCTTGGGGTCAATGGGCAGATACGGAACCGTCCAGTACTTTTCATCCCGCTCGTTTCGGTACTTCATTCCCTTGGCAATGGCATCCTGATGCGAACCGGAAAAAGCCGCAAACACCAGCTTGCCGCTGTAAGGATGCCGAGGACTTACCACCATGCCGGTGAGCCGTTCATAGGTCTCTACCACCTCAGGCATATTCTCAAAATGCAGCTTGGGATCCACCCCATGCATATACAGATTCATCGCCAACGTTACAATATCCACATTTCCGGTGCGCTCGCCGTTACCGAACAGGGTTCCCTCCACGCGGTCAGCTCCTGCCAGCAGCGCAAGCTCTGTATCTGCCACGCCACAGCCCCGATCGTTGTGCGGATGCAAGGAAATTTCCACTGCATCCCGATATTTTAGATTATCATTGATGTATTCCACCTGACAGGCATAGACATGGGGCAGAGACATCTCTACCGTAACCGGAAGATTGATGATTGCTTTTCTTTCCGGAACCGGTTTCCATACGTCCAATACGGCGTTACAGACCTCCAGCGCATAGTCTACCTCCGTACCGGTAAAGCTCTCCGGACTGTACTCAAACCGGAAGTTGCCGTCCGTTTCATCTGCCAGCCGCTTAAGCAGCTCTGCACCGTCCACTGCCAGCTGTTTGATTTCCTCCTTGGATTTTCCAAACACCTGCTCCCGCTGTGCAACCGAGGTGGAATTATAAACATGCACAATGGCTCGTTTCGCACCGCGCAGCGCTTCAAAAGTCTTTTTGATAATATGCTCCCTGGCCTGGGTCAGCACCTGAATTTCCACATCGTCAGGAATCAGGTTATCTTCAATCAGCTTTCTCAGAAATTGATACTCTGTTTCAGAGGCTGCGGGAAATCCCACTTCGATTTCTTTAAAACCGAGCTTTACCAAATAAGTAAAAAACTCAACCTTTTCATCCAAGCTCATGGGAACCACTAGGGCCTGGTTACCATCCCGCAAATCCACACTACACCAGGAAGGCGCCTGCTCGATTGCATCCTTTCTTGCCCACTTCAGTTCGCATACCGGGGGCAGAAAATAGCCTTTTTTGTACTTTTGATAGTTTTCCATAGTTACAAACCCGCCTTTCTCTGTATCCGCTGACTTTCAAGCGATCCACTCGCAAAGAAAAACCCATTCATCGACAATAGCTGTTCGATTTTTCGCATACAGTATTATGTAATAGATACAAATATCTATAGATTTCTAGTATATCACATCCTCCCTGATTATGCAAGCTATTTTTCGCCCTTTCTCTCCATCTCAGTGTCCGCCCTCTCCCTTTTTCTTTTTCCGCCTTTCTATTCTCCGGCTCTATTTTTCTTACGCCCTTTCTCTATTCTTCCGCTTTACTCCTTCCTTTACAGACAAAAGTTGC
>CATVQN010000115.1 GCA_958346135.1 uncultured Eubacteriales bacterium
CCGGGTTCCGGCCGTGAAGCGGCAATCCGCGCATTGCAGGTTGCAGGCCTCGAAGTAAATATGATTAAAGATGTTACACCGATTCCTCATAACGGCTGCAGACCGCCGAAGAGAAGACGCGTGTAGCAGACGGAAATTTTGAGTAAAGGAGGATATAGCACATGGCTAAAAATATGCAGCCGGTTTTAAAGCGGTGCAAAAAGCTTGGCATTGACCCGATGACCATGGGTGTTGCGAAGAAATCCAACCGGAACCAGGCAACCATGAGAAAAAAACAGAGCGAATACGGTATGCAGCTGAACGAGAAGCAGAAAGTAAAGTTCATCTACGGCGTACTGGAAAAGCAGTTTAGAAAATACTATGAAAAGGCCAACAAAGAAGAGGGCATTACTGGTGAGAACCTGCTCCGGTTCCTGGAGAGAAGACTGGATAACGTTGTGTATCGTGCAGGTTTTGCCAATACCAGACGTCAGGCCAGACAGCTGGTAAACCACAGTCATTTTCTCGTAAACGGTAAGAAGGTAAACATTCCGTCTTATCTTGTGAACAAGGGTGACGTGATTACCATCCGTGAAAAGAGCCGTAATTCCGAAGGATTTAAGAAAATATTGGAGGAGACGGAAGGAAGACTGCTCCCGAAGTGGCTGGATAAGGACGCAAACCAGCAGGTTACGGTTGTTTCCTTTGCGGAGAGAGACGATATTGACTACGATGTAAAAGAGACGCTGATTGTCGAGCTGTACTCTAAGTAATTAGCTTTTCTTCCTCATAAACTAAGAACCGACCGCAAAGGACGGTCTGTAAGATGGCTGTACCGAAAATGCGGTGCAAAAAGAATCCTTTTAGGATGGAGGGCGAAAGATGATTGAAATAGAAAAGCCAAGAATTGAATGCACAGAAGCATCCGAGGACAATAAATACGGTAAATTTGTTGTTGAGCCTTTAGAGAGAGGCTACGGCACGACCTTTGGCAACGCTCTTAGAAGAATGTTGCTGTCATCCCTTCCGGGCGTGGCTGCGACTTCGGTTAAAATTGACGGTGTTCTTCATGAGTTCTCTTCAATCCCCGGCGTGAAAGAGGATGTGACCGAAATCATTCTCAATATTAAGAATTTGGCGATCAAGCTGTATTCTGACGCACCCAAAACGGTTTATATCAACCAGGAGGGAGCCGGTGAGGTTTGTGCGGGGGATATTAAGCACGACTCTGATGTGGAGATTATCAATGAAGATTTGCACATTGCAACCTTGAGTGAAGATGCAAGACTGTTTATGGAGATTACGCTGGATAAGGGCCGGGGTTATGTTTCCTCCGACCGCAATAAGCAGTTACTCCAGCCGGTGATCGGCGTGATTGCAACAGATTCTATCTATACGCCGGTACAAAAGGTGAATTATACGGTTGAGAATACTCGTGTTGGCAATGTAACCGATTATGACAAGCTGACCCTTGAGGTTTGGACCAATGGGACAATTACTCCCGCCGAAGCAGTCAGCCTGGCAGCAAAGATAGTAAGCGAGCATATGAGCTTGTTTGTAGATCTGTCCGATGATGCCAAAAACACCGAGATTATGATTGAGAAGGAAGAGAGCAAGAAGGAAAAGGTTTTGGAGACCACCATTGAAGAGCTGGATCTTTCTGTTCGTTCCTATAACTGTCTCAAGCGTGCCGGCATTAACACGGTACAGGATTTAACAACCCGTTCCGAGAACGATATGATGAAGGTGAGAAACCTTGGTCGTAAGTCTCTCGAAGAGGTTATCGCAAAGCTGGATGCTATGGGTCTTGCTTTGGCAAACGATGACTAAACCAGATTTAAGAAATAAGAAAATGAGGTGATAAAATGGCACACCAGAGAAAACTTGGCAGACCGACCGACCAAAGACGTGCAATGCTCAGATCGATGACCACTTCTTTCCTGGAGAACGGCAGAATTGAGACTACCGTTACCCGTGCAAAGGAAGTACGCCGCATTGCGGAGAAAATGGTTACCCTCGGTAAGACCAATACACTTCACACAAAAAGACAGGCGCTCAGTTATATTACCAAGCGCGATGTAGTGGTAAAGCTGTTTGATGAGATCGCTCCGAAGTATGCCGACCGGAACGGTGGATACACCCGGATTATGAAATTGGGTCCCCGCCGCGGCGATGCTGCTGAAATGGCAGTTCTGGAGTTTGTGGACTAAGAGTCGTTGACAAAAAAAGAGAACCGGCATGGCCTTTTGCTGTGCCGGTTTTTGACTCAATGTTGTTTATAAAGAAAAGCAGGCAGAAGATTTAGAGCAGACGATTCTCGTATGCGTAGACATAGGGACAATTGTATTGAAACAATTTACAAATTGTATTGAAACAATTTATAAAAATAGTTGACATCCCTATGAAAATGTGGTAAAATAAAATTCACGCTGGTGTAGCTCAATTGGCAGAGCAGCTGATTTGTAATCAGCAGGTTGCGGGTTCGAGTCCCATCACCAGCTCCACGTCGGAATGGACTACGCTCCATTCCGATTTTTCTTTACAGAAAAATCAGTCATATGCTCCGTCATTCCTCCTTTTTCGCAAAAAGACGCGCTCGGCTCACCTGCTCACTTGTAAACGCATTCGCGACGGTTCGCTGTCGCTACCACCTTTTTGCGAGTTAAGCACCTGCGGCGCAAAAATATTTAGAAATTTATGCTTTGACTGTGCGGATAAACTCTGTTGCGGATACCTGTTGTATCAAGGTCTGCACCGTTTCGGCAGATGCAAGGCCTTGGGAAAAGGCGGTGGCACTTCCGGCACAGCAGCCATATAAAAGCGCCGTATAAAAGCTGCTGCTTTGGAGAAAGCCGGCTAAAAATCCGGCAACCATAGAGTCTCCGGCGCCGGTGGAATTGATCAAGGTTCCGCAAATGGGGCTCGCACAGAGGGTTTCTCCTGTTTCGCATACTAAAACTGCTCCCTGTGCTCCCATGGAAACCAGAACGTTTCTGGCGCCCCAGGCCTGCAGCCGCTTTGCATAATCTGCGGCCATAGCCTGATTGACAATCTCTGTGCCAAATAGGCTGCCCAGCTCATGATGGTTTGGTTTTATAAGAAAGGGCTGATATGCAAGAGTCTTTTCCAAAAGCGCCCCCTCGGCGTCTACCACTGCCGAAATTCCACGTCCGGCTAATCGGTCTAAAATTTGGCAATAAAAATCATCCGAAAGGTTTCGGGGGACACTTCCGGCCAATACCAGAAAATCTCCTGCAGCAAGCGCTTCAAGCTGCAGAAAGAGTTCCTCCAAAGCAGATGAAGGAATTTCCGGCCCGGCGGCATTGATTTCCGTTTCATAGCCGGTTTTTAATTTGACATTGATACGGGAGTTTCCTGACGGCAGGGTAATAAAGGAGGAAAAGACATCAAGCTCTTTGAGCTGTCGGCATATTTCCTCTCCGGTGAATCCGGCGGTAAATCCGAGCATTTTCGTGTCAAAGCCCAGATTCTTCAGCATGATCGAAACGTTAATCCCTTTTCCGCCGGGGGTCAGCGCAATGCGCTCAGCACGGTTTACCCGATTATCTTGATAATCCGAAATCTGCATCACATAGTCCAAAGACGGATTCAAAGTTAAGGTTACAATCATAAAAAATACCTCCTATAAAAATCGTTCCACAATCAATACTACAACGCAGGCCACAGCAGCAACGGTAAGAAGACTGCGTTCCCGATAGGCGAGAGCCACGGCTACAATCAATCCGGCAACTGCCGAGGCCATGCTTCCGGTGGAATAGAGAATATCCGGCAGTGTCATGGTTCCCAGTACGGCATAGGGGATATAATCCAAAAAAGAACGAATATAAACATTGTGTATTTCTTTACGAAACAAGGTCAGCGGCAGACAGCGTACACAATAGGTCACCAGTGCCATCACTGCAATATAAAGAATCAGTCGGGAGTTTTCTAAGCTCATAACATCGTCTCCTCTTTTTTCGGGAAAATAACTGCGCCGATACCGGCGGCAGCAATGGAGCAAATAATAATGACAAATCCGCCGGAAATTTGATTGAGTCCCGGAATCCAGCGAAACATACAGCTAAGAGCGGCGGCTATCACAACAACAGTCAGAATGGGAAGACTCTTTTTTGCCGCAGGTACCAAAATAGCAAGAAACATACCGTAAATTGCGATTCCCAATGCAGATTGTACCGCCGCCGGCAGAAGCATACTGGCGGCAGCCCCAAGCCCGGTGCCCAGCGCCCAGCCGATGTACGGTATCAGAATTAACCCCGTCATATAGCGGGCGCCAACCCGGCCGTTCTGGGTGGAGGCCACGGCAAAAATTTCATCGGTGATGCCAAAGGAAATGCCTAATCGTGCCGGGGCTTTTGCATTTCTCTCCAGCTTTTGAGACAGGGAAAGGGACATCAGCGCATAGCGGAGATTGATCACCAGTTGAGTCAGGGCAACCTCAAAATATCCTGCCATTGCAGTAATCATAGAGATTCCTGCAAACTGCCCGGCAGAGGTCAGATTGGTCATGGAAATGGCAATGGCCGCCCAGACCGGAATCCCGCTTGATACTGCCGTCATGCCAAAGGCAAAAGAAACCGAAAGATACCCGAGTCCGATGGGAATACCGTCCCGCAGACCGGCAGAAAAGCTGTTTTGGCAAAGTTTTTCCATACAATGCACCTCATAGTAACTATTTCATAAAATTTCGTGGTATTTGCTAGTTTTTATCGGTATTCAGTGTATAATGTTACAAATTTGTAATCGAAATGCAATTTTCTGTTTTTTACTATTTACAAAATTGCAAAAATATGCTATAATAAATACATCATTTGATAAAGGGGTGTTAGGTTTGTATATACAAAGTGATTTGATAAAAATTAA
>CATVQN010000116.1 GCA_958346135.1 uncultured Eubacteriales bacterium
GAGTATTTTCGATATTTAATGGCCCAGATGATTAACGCAATCAGAGAAAAAGACGCTGTTGCGGTTATCGTGACACCGCCGGAGAGATTGTCTGCTGCGACAGATACCCAAGTAGACGGAAGCTATGCGATTCATTCCTATTTGTATGGGTATCCCGATATTCTGAGAGATTATGCAAAAGAATACAACGTTCCTTTGATTGATCTGAATCGTTATTCTGCAGAAATGCTTGCAGAGAAGGGATACACCGGAACCAAAGAATGCAATATCTTTGTTTCGGACGAACTGCACTACAACGCAAACGGTGCAAACTGGATTGCGGATTATATCGCAAATCAGGTAAAAGTGCTGGGACTTCCTTTCGGTGTTTTTGTAAAATAAAAGGGGACGTCCGCCGCAGGAGGGATGCTCCCCTCCTGCGGCCTGAATCCACTGTAAATTGAAAGAAAAGCTCCTTGAAGATGAGGCTTTCGGTTTTGTAAAAGGCAGGCAGAGTATATTTGGGAGGAAATATGAAAAAATTCTTTACTATTTTATTGGCGGCAAGCGTGATGCTAAGTTCGGTGTCATTTTGTGCAGCGGCAAAGGATGCGGAGCTGGCTGCGGAAACTCCGATTTTGATTTCAACCGCCCAAGAGCTGGCACAGATGGCCGCTGAGGTGAACAGTGATTCCCTGGGCGGCGCCGGAAAAATCTACTATCTTAATTGTGACATCAGTCTTGAAAATGCGGACTTAAATACATACATCGGCAGCCTCAATCATCCGTTTCAGGGCACCTTTGACGGCCGTGGTCATGTGATCAAAGATTATAAAATTCCCACTGCAGGGGATGTGTCAAGCGGCTTATTTGGTGCGGTTTCCGGTAATGCATTGATTCAGAATGTGGGAATTGAGAATGTGAGTGCCACAGCAGAAACCTGGATTTATGCAGTCGGCGGCTTGGTCGGAACCCTTTTGGGCAATGCGACGGTGGAGTGCTGTTATGCAAAGAATGTGAAAATCGGAGCTACCACCAAAGACGGCTATGCCAGACGCGGCGGCGGATTGATTGGTGTGGCAGAAAGCAGCGGAGCTTCGGTGAAAAACTGCTATGCTGTAGACTGTGCCATGAATGATTCCGAGGTGGATGAGGACGGCGGTATAATTGGCGGTATTCATGAAGTAAATACGGTTGCAAACTGCTATTCAGACAGCCTATTGGCACGTTGCAAAGACGAATCGCTCAAAGATACAGTTCTCAATTCCTATTATGTTGCAGAACCTCATTGGCCGGCTGAATGCTATGCGGGCGAACGAATTACCGCATTACAGTTAAAAGCCAAAGCCGGAGATTTGGGTGCGGCATTTACCGAGGATACCCAAGAGGTCAACGGGGGCTATCCCATTTTGAAATGGCAAAAAGACGAAAGATTTGAGGACGGCGATGCGACTGTTCTGGGCGTTGTGCCGGACAGCCAAACGGCAGTTGACATATTCGGCGCTAAGCTTCAAATCCAGTTCAGTCGGTTTTTGGACAAGAAAACCGTTTCGGCAGAAAACATCACCGTAACACCTGCGGCAGACTTTACGGTACAGCCCGGCATCGAAGAGAAAACTGACAGTATCACAATTGCCTTTGATACCCTGGCGCCGGATACTGCATATACCATCACCTTTTCGGATGCGTTAAAAACCACAGCCGGTTTTTCCGTCGCTTCCGGAGAACAGGTTTCGTTCCGTACCGCAAAGAATGTTCCTGATTTTGCACTCACCAAAACAACACCGGAGGACGGCGCCATAGGGGTGATGCCGACAAATCCTGTGATGAAGGCGGTTTATAATCAGAAAATCAATTTTGCCTCTATAACGGATCGTGCCGTTA
The DNA here is from genome assembly GCA_958346135.1 of uncultured Eubacteriales bacterium. GTDB lineage: Bacteria > Bacillota > Clostridia > Monoglobales > Monoglobaceae > Ructibacterium. Next base: position 1,864 of record CATVQN010000116.1, read on the forward strand.
CCGTGACGCCGCACGTTGCCTTTACGGTCGAAAAAGGGAACTCGGATTATGAGCTTGCGGTCACGTTCAGCGAAGAGCTTATGCCGAACACCGAGTATACGGTAACGTTTTCCAATCAGATTCTGTCCATTTTGGGCATGGCAGCGGCAGAAAAAAGCGTTCGCTTTCAAACGGCAAACGGCTTTTCCAATCTGGTTCGCAACGGCGATATGGAAAATACCAATCTTTTATCTGTTTTCGACGATAAAAACGGAAATGCCAGTATCCTGTTTGTGAATGAAACAGAGCGCATCGGTACAGAAAATACGGTGTTGAAGTTCACACCCGGATGGGGAGATCAGCCTGTCATTTCTAAGGATTCCGCTGTCAATCCGGGAACCTATCGAATGTCAGCTTGGGTCAAAACGGATGAGACCCAGGAGATATCACTTACATTCTGGTGCGGCGGCGATGATTGGGATTCCAGGACGATGCGTCTTGAAGCAGGACACTGGCAGTATCTGTCCGAAGAATTTACAGTGACTGCACCGCTTAGTATTAAGGAAGTGTCCATCCGTTCTGTCGGCGGCAAAACGCTCTATATTGATGATTGGAGCATTTATGACGTCTCTCTTGCCCCCGACGGAGATTTGCGGTTGGCATCCTCAAGCATTGAAGACGGTGCAACGGAGATTTCACCTCTTGCGCCGTCGGTGACACTGCAATTCAGCGTCCCGGTTCGGTTTGATACGCTGCTTCAGGGCATTACCGTGTCGCCCGGCAGCAAACCGGAGCAAATTTTGTTCCATCCGAATCGTCCGACCGAATGTACCCTAAAATTTGCACAGCTGGATACGAATACACAGTATACGCTGGATTTTGGCGGCATAAAAAGCCTGAAGGGAAAATCCGTATCCGGAACGAACACCCTTACCTTTACCACGGTTCAGGTGAAGGATACCGAGGCAAATGTGACTGCTACCCTGCCTGCAGACCATGCAAAGGGGGTTTCTTGTAACAATATCAGGATAGAAATTTGCTTTGATTCGCCTATGGATCCGAAAACGGCAGCAAATATTTTCGTAAGTCCCGATGCGGGTGCAAGGGTTTCCTTAGATACGCAGGACATAAAGAGATGCTGGATTACATTGGATGATACGAAGGTAACCAAGAATCAGACCTATGTGGTTACCGTGCCGGAAACCGTACTGACCATCAACGGGAAAAAGACCGTACCGTATACGTTTTCCTTTACCACGGTTACGGTTGCCGAGCTTGTGGATAAGGTAAATGCCGCACTCGGCATTCCCGCTGAAATGAAGGAAGCGGTTGAGGCGGTTTATCCCGAAATGCAGTCTAGTGCGGCGTATGATTACATACAAAAGCAGCTGCCGCAGAAAATGGATGACTTTTACACAGCCATGGCGGGCGGAGAAAAGGTGCATCAACTTACAGAATTGAGAGATTGCATCAACCGCCATGCCTTTCGGATTATCTTAGACAATGTCCCAGAGCCGTCGGTGATCGAAGAAATCATCTGTGATGTTTTAGAGGAAGGATTAGCAAAAATCTTTTCGGATCCAGAGCTTTTAAATGCCGATGAAAAGAATCAAATCATTCAAGATGTGCTGGCCAACAAGGATAAAACGGATACAGAAATCTACAACCGCTTAATCACCCAGGTGATTTGCAGACCGTTTCAGTCTTTGCGCGGCGCAGAGGGAATTGAAAAACTGCTGAAGCTGGCCGAGAGTAGCTTTACCGGGGAAAATTCCATTTCCGCACTTTTAGATACCATCGATCAAAAAGAAAATTCAGCGCTCTATTATAAAAGGCTTCAGGGAATCCGTCCGACAACGCTGTCAGATATTAAGAATGCACTAAAAAATGTATTAGCCAATCCCCCCTCCGGCGGCAGTAGCAGCGGTAGCAGCGGCGGCAGCGGCACAAGGGGTTCTTCCGGAATCGGAAGCGGCGGAGGCGGCAGTGCTTCTGCCGAAACAAGCGACGTCTTATTTTACGGCAATCCGGGTACAACGAAGGAGGCCGATGAGCCGTTTCAGGATTTAAGCTCGGTTCCTTGGGCCAGAGACAGCATTTTAAAGCTCTCTTCCATGGGAATCCTAAACGGAAAGGAAGAGAGGAAATTTGCGCCGGATGATGCGCTGACCCGTGCAGAGTTTGCAAAAATTGCCGTTTTAGTCTCCGGCGGTATCAAAGAAGATGCCGTTGCAACGTTTTCGGATCTTTCTGTCAATGACTGGAGCTACCCTTATATTGCCAGTGCGTATGTTATGAATCTCATCCGTGGATTGGATAACGGCGCCTTTGGCGGCGAATTTTCCGTTACACGAGAGGATATGGCGGTCATCTTGTTTAGAATGGCAAAAGAGGAGCAAATTGCAATGGAGGAAGGTGCGGTTACCTTCCGTGACGGAAACGATATTTCCGATTATGCAAGGGACGCTGTTGCGGCGCTGTGTACGGCAGGGATTATCAACGGCGTCGGCGACGGATGTTTTGACCCGAAGGGGACTGCCACCCGTGCGCAGGCAGCGGTGATGTTTGACCGATTCATAACAATACGAAGCCGCAAATAATCCGGAGGGAGAGGATAACATGAAATTGAAAAAATTATTGGCAGTATGGATTGCTGCATTCATCATGGCGACACAGTTTGGAACTTTTGCAGCAGAAGATGCTGAAAGAATATTTTCTGTGACTGCTGTCACTCCTTATGACGGAGCAAAAAACATTTCGCCGGTAAATTTAAAAATGGATATTACTTTTTCTGAACCGGTTGACCCGGCAACCCTGACTATGACTTCGGTTTCGGTTTCCGGCGGCGCCTTTCGCTCCGTCAAGGCAAGCGGCGAAAATACGGCTGTTCTCTATTTTTCCAGAGATCATATTGCCCTGGGTGAAAAATATACGGTAACCTTGAAAAATTCCATTAAAGCAAAATCGGGAGCCTCTCTGGAGGAGAAAAAGATTACCTTTACAGTGAGCAAGGA
>CATVQN010000117.1 GCA_958346135.1 uncultured Eubacteriales bacterium
GGTTAATGTGCATACCGTTGCCGCTGTAGTCTGCCAGAGGCTTTGGCATGAAAGACGCAAACAGCCCGTTCTGCATAGCGATGGACTTTGCAGCCGCTTTAAATGTCACAAAGTTATCCGCCGCAGATACCGCATCTGCATAGCAAAAATCCACCTCGTTCTGCCCCGGGCCGGTTTCATGATGAGAGCTCTCGGGAGCAAGTCCCATTTCCTCCAGACTCAGACAGATTTCCCGGCGTATATTCTCACTCCGGTCAAGCGGTGCAACATCTGCATAAGTGCCGTAATCAAAGGGGTTTAAGGTTGGCATATTGTTTTCGTCATTTTTAAAAAGATAAAACTCACACTCGGTACCGATTCTGCATAGATATCCCATACTGACAGCACGGTCAGCCGCCTGTTTTAATAGATAGCGGCTGTCTCCTTCAAAGATGGTGCCATCAGGATTTTTTACCGTACAGTACATCCGCATAACTCGTTCATGCGAAGGACGCCATGGCAAAATCACCACACTGGAGGAATCCGGAACCAGGAAGAGATCCGAACACTCCACATTGGTAAATCCGGCAATGGAGGAACCGTCAAAGGAAATTCCCTGTTCAAAGGCTCTGGGAAGCTGATCTGCCATAATAGCAATGTTCTTCTGTACTCCGAACAAATCACAGAAGGAAAGCCGTACAAATTTCACATCATGTTCTTCCACAAAATCCAGAATTTCTTCATCGGTATGATTCATCTCTCATCCCTGCTTCCGTTTTAATCTCTTTTTAGTTTACCATAACTGCTGTCAAATTTCAACTGCTTTTTTTATTTTAGTTGGTAGTGTACATCTGTTTGTAAGGATTCTTGGTATTAGGCGTCAGAACATAAAAGGAATGCGCAAGAATTGCTTCATAATCCTTATCAAAGGTGGTGCAAAACTCTCTCAAATATTCTGCGATTTCCTCCATGTCTGCCTTTTCGGCCCGATGCGCCTGCACCTGCTGCGGCAGGTCATAGGGAGCTCTGTCACAGCGCAGATAAATCTTTCCGCCATGCATTCCAGTGCCACAGAAATTAGAAACCGGCAGTTCTCCGGGATGATCCATTCCCAAAACAATCAAAAGTCCGCCCGCCTGATACTCACCGAGAAAGCTCCCGGCGGAACCGCCAATGACAATTACCGGCACCTTATCCTCATACTGCTTCATATGGATGCCCGTCCGATAGCCCGAGGAACCTTCAATATAGATTTTTCCGCCGCGCATCGCATAGCCAGTTGCATCTCCGGCGTTACCATGAATAATAATCGTACCGTCGTTCATCGTATCTCCGGTTGCCTCCTGAGTGTTTCCTCTGACCACAATCCGGCTGCCGTTCAAATAAGCTCCCAGAGCATTTCCCGGTACGCCATGTATGGTAATCTCTTTGCCGGAAAGACCGCTGGCAATATATCGTTGACCGATACAGTTCTCGATCTCAATTTCCCGATCCGGCGTATTGCGAATTTGCTCGTTCAAATCCTTAAAATGCATTGTTCCCGCTGTAATCTTCATGCCGGCACACCTCCTAAAAGCTTCTTCCTCTTCTGACGCTCAAACGCCATAAGCTGCGGATGATCTTTAATTTTATCAAAATCAATCGAATCCAGCGGTGTCTTTTCCCGAATTAACGCCGTATAAATTCCCGCACGCTTCACCTGACCGATTAAAATATAACCCACAAGACGGTTGTCCTTGGTAACCAGCTTTTTGTAGCTGTCTTCGGTCTTTTCCACATAGACTTCTCCCTCATAACTGCCTGCAGTCACCATATGCAGTCCGAAAAATCCAATCGCATTCATGGGAATCGCAAAGTCATAGGGCTTTTCGCCGCCGGCCATGTCAATTCCGGCACATTCGCCCTGCATATACGCATTGGGAAGCAGCGCCAAAACCCGCTGGGTTCCGGTGGTCGTATCCAAGCTCTGGGCACAGTCGCCCGCTGCATAGATATCCTTCGCCGTAGTTCGGCAGTGGAGATCCGTCACAAATCCGCGCTCTACCTTAATTTCGGTACCCTCCGCCAACTGGGTATTGGGACGAACGCCCACTGCGATCACCGCAATATCAAATGTAACTTTATTTCCGCTTTTTAGATAAGCAGTATCTTTATCAAATTTTTCCACACAGTCAGAAAGATGGAAGCCAATCCCCTTTTTCTCAAGATGCTCCTGCACCACGGCTGAGCCGTCTGCATCCAAGATACTGGATAAAACACGATCCGCCAAGTCCACCACAGTAATGCTCTTTACCTTCTCATAAATACCCTCAGCACATTTTAGTCCAATCAACCCGGCGCCCACGATCAGAACACGCTTGTCCTGCTCCAGCACCTTATCCAAGGAAAGGGCATCATCCAGAGACATAAAGGTAAATTTCTTCTCTACACTATCCAGGCCCTCCATGGGCGGAATAAACGGCGACGACCCGGTTGCAAGCAACAGCTTGTCATAAGAAATCTCTTCACCGTCATCTAAAACCACCTTGTGCTCTCCATCGAGAACTTTGACCGCACACTTACCCAAAAGAAGAGTGACTCCATTTTTCTCATAAAAATCATCCGGCCGATATTTCATTCTTTCACGGTCTGTCTCTCCGCAGAGAAGATAGCTGATCAATGGCCGGGAATACACAGTATACGGTTCCTTAGAGATGACCACTATCTCGCTCTCACGATCTATCTGACGGATTCCTTCAATACAGCCGACGGCCGCCGTAGAATTTCCAACAATCACATAACGCATCCTTCTCACCTCTCTTCAAATACGATTGCCCCGTTGGGACAGTGGGCTACACAAGCCGGCTGACCGCAGGAACGATTCACACAAAGCTCGCACTTTTGGACAACGCCGTCGTCTGCCGGCATAATGGCACCGTAAGGACAACTGAGGACACAGGTGTAACAACCCACACACTTCTCCTTTTGGAAACGAATAATTCCATCCTCAACAGTCAAAGCACCGGTAATACAGCCTTTCACACAGTAGGGTTCTTCACAATGACGGCAGGAAGCCGCAAAGTGCACACCTTCGCCATCCTCAACCTGAATTCTCGGATTGATGGTGACACCCTTTAATGCATACGCCATGTTATCCTCTCCGGAATTGGCAAATGCGCAATGATATTCGCACAGATGGCATCCGAGACACCATTCTTCATTAACATAAACCCGTTTCATCTATTTCATCCCCTTCTGATTTGGCTCATTCACCGGCATGCTTAATGCCCAAAATTTCGAGTTCTTTTTCGTTCAGACCGATTCCGCGAAGCATCAAACGATTCCCCTTTAACGCCTCGATCGAGTTTAAGCCCATACCGCCCATCATTTCTTTCATCTCATGCGTCCACGCAGTGACCAAGTTCACCAGCCGCTGCGCTCCGATATTCGGGTTCAAACGCTTTACCAAATCCGGGCGCTGGGTTGCGATACCCCAGTTACACTTGCCCGTCTGACAGCTGCGGCAGAGATGACAGCCCAGCGCTAAAAGCGCACTGGTTGCAATATAAACCGCATCCGCACCCAGGGCAATCGCCTTGACCACATCAGCACTGCTGCGGATAGAACCGCCGCAGACAATGGAAACATTGTCCCGAATTCCCTCATCGCGAAGGCGTTGATCCACACTGGCAAGCGCCAGCTCAATCGGGATTCCGACGTTATCACGGATTCTGGTAGGTGCCGCACCGGTACCGCCCCGAAATCCGTCAATAGCAATAATATCCGCACCGCTGCGGGCAATACCACTGGCAATCGCCGCAACGTTATGCACCGCAGCTACCTTGACGATAACCGGCTTTTTGTACTCCGTCGCCTCTTTTAAGGAATACACCAGCTGCCGCAAATCCTCAATGGAATATATATCATGATGCGGCGCCGGAGAAATCGCATCAGAGCCCTCCGGAATCATACGGGTTCTGGAAACATCGCCCACAATTTTGGCACCCGGCAAATGACCGCCGATTCCCGGCTTTGCACCCTGTCCAATCTTGATTTCAATGGCAGCCCCGGCCTCTAAATAACCCTTATGCACGCCGAAACGTCCGGATGCCACCTGTACGATAGTGTTGGCGCCGTATTGATAAAAATCCTCATGTAAGCCGCCCTCACCGGTATTATAGTAAATTCCCAGCTGCTCTGCCGCTCTTGCAAGACTCGCATGGGCATTATAGCTGATTGAACCATAGGACATGGCCGAAAACATAATCGGAACCGCAAGTTCCAGACTTGGGGGACTGTCCGGAATAATATTGCCCGCCTCATCACGGCGAATCACGCCCGGTTTCTTTCCCAGATACACTTTGGTTTCCATCGGCTCACGCAGAGGGTCAATGGACGGGTTGGTAACCTGCGATGCGTTAATCAAAATTTTATCAAAATAAACCGGATAGGAATTGGGGTTACCCATAGAAGAAAGTAACACTCCGCCGCTGTCTGCCTGGCGGTATATCTCGTTGATGGTCTGCCCCGTCCAGTTTGCATTTTCTTTAAATGTATGGTCGGTTTTTACAATTTTCAATGCCCGGGTCGGACAGAGAGAAACACAGCGATGACAATTGACACACTTTGATTCGTCAGCAATCATGCATTCCATTTTTTCATCATAGTGATGCACCTCGTTCGCGCATTGCCGCTCACAAACCCGGCAGGCAATACAGCGCTGGGGATTTCTTACAACCTCATACTGCGGATAGATAAAATTAATTGCCATGTTCTGCACCTCCATTCAATCGCACAATCACCGGCTCGCCGCCTCTGGGCGACCAAATCTTATCCGGATTGGGTTCAATGACCCGGATTGCCGATTCTTCACTGGCTATATAAAAACGTTCGCCC
>CATVQN010000118.1 GCA_958346135.1 uncultured Eubacteriales bacterium
AAGAGCTTTTTAAAAACGGAAGACTTTCAAAAACAATTCAGGTTCCCTTCTGTCCCGAAAGTGAATTATCCGGCATAGGATACCGGGATTTTATTCCGGCGGTATGCTATCGGAAGGTCATCAGCCTTTCTGCAGAGGAATGTAAAAATAATATCCTGCTGCATTTCGGCGCAGTCGATTATAAAAGCTATATCTACATCAATCAACAGTTGGTCAAATTGCATATTGGCGGATACAGCTCGTTTGCGGTAGATATTACCGATTATGTCAAAGCGGGCGAAAACGAAATCTTTGTCATTGCGGAGGATGATTTGAGAAGCACGGAGCAGCCTTCCGGAAAGCAAAGCCACAAGTTTTATTCCCATGGCTGTTTTTATACAAGAACCACCGGAATTTGGCAGACGGTATGGCTTGAATTTGTTCCGAAGGCCTATATTAAAAAAGCAAAATACTATCCCGATCCTGAAAACGGAACGATTACGCTAATCGGCGAAGTATGCGGCAAAGGAGTGATCTCCGTTTCTGCCCTGTATGAGGGCAAAAAGGTTGGCAGCATTTCGGTCAAGAGCTGCGGCGGACACTTTTCTGCTCAGCTTTCGCTCGACGAAATCCATCTTTGGGAGCCGGGACACGGACGTCTTTACGACCTTGTGCTGCAATTCGGCGATGACATGGTAAAAAGCTATTTTGGCTTGCGCAGCGTAAGCCTGGAAGATAAGAGGTTTTTGCTCAATTCCCAATGTGTTTTTCAGAGATTTGTACTTGACCAGGGATTTTATCCCGATGGAATTTATACCGCAAAAACAGATGAGGAACTAAAAAGGGATATTGAGATTTCTATGGCGGCCGGCTTTAATGGTGCCAGACTGCACCAAAAGGTATTTGAAAAGCGGTTTTTATACCACTGTGATAAGGCCGGTTACATGGTATGGGAAGAGCATGCAAACTGGGGTATGGATTATACGAATATTTATGCCGCAGAGAACTTTTTCTGTGAATGGCTGGAAATCATGAACAGGGATTTTAATCATCCCTCCATCATCGGCTGGTGTCCCTTTAATGAAACCTGGAATTATTATGAAATGAACACGAAACACCGGCTTATAGAGAGTGTTTATCAGGCAACCAAGCAAGTCGATTCGACTAGGCCCTGTATTGCGGTAAGCGGAAACTATCATATTGATAACATGGAGATTTATGATGTTCATGATTACTGTAATAACCCGGAAACCTTCAAGGATGGCTATGCACATATCAGCGAAGGCAAAATTATTGACCAAATCGGAAGAAATGAGGGCGAGATTCAAAAATACAGCGGCCAGCCCATTTTTGTCAGCGAATACGGCGGCTTTGCCCTCATGGAAAACGGCAAAGACGGCTGGGGCTACGGCGACGCACCCAAGACCAAAGAAGAGCTTCTGGAGCGGTATACCCGCTATACCGAGATTCTTTTGGAAAATCCCGATATTATGGGATTTTGCTACACGCAGCTCTATGATGTAGAGCAGGAAAAGAACGGTCTCTATACCTATGAGAGAAAACCGAAGCTTGCCATGGACAAAGTAAAGGCCGTCAACAGTCAGCCGGCAAAAATAGAAGCGTCAAGCGATTCTGTGAACAAAAGGTCTGAAAAGCAGTAAGTAATTTTAGCATTTACAGACAGAATATCGCCGCCCTGCATATACGAGAAAGAATCTTTATTGGTATATGCAGGGCGGTTGTTTTATTTATTTGCAGCCTCTTTCTGATGATGCAATTTTTTCACGATTGGCGAAGATTCTAAAATTTGCTTTATATTCGCCGATAGCGGTCGGGTACTCCTACTGGCATTGTATCCAACCGGGCCCATGGCCCCTTTATTTGATATATCCAAGCAGACTCGGCAGCCACATGGACAACGCCGGAATATAGGTCACCAGCAGCAAAACCACAAAAATTACGCCAAAGAAAATGACCAGCCTGCTCATAACCGTTTCAATTCGAACGCCGCCGACACGGACGCCTACAAACAGTGTAGTTCCCACCGGCGGCGTAATTCCGCCGATACAGAGATTGAAAATCATCATGATCCCGAAGTGTACCGGATTCATACCGAGCGCCTCACACACCGGCAGAAAAATAGGGGTAAAAATCAGACACGCCGGCGTCATATCCATAAAAGTTCCTACCAACAGCAAAATCAGGTTGATAATTAAAAAGATAACATATTTATTCTGGGTGAGTCCCAATAGACCGTTAGAAATTGCCGACGGGATTCCGGTAAATGCCATGACCCATGACATAATGCTGGAAACACCAATTAAAAAGATAATGATTCCGGTCATTTCTGCGCTTTCTTTAAAGATTCGAGGAAGATCTCTCCAGGAAATAGAGCGGTAGAAAAACAAGGATAAAACCAGGCTGTAAACCACCGCTACCACCGAACCTTCGGTGGCAGTAAAAATTCCGCTGACAATACCGCCGATTACAATAATAATTAAAAGCAGACTGGGCAGTGCCTGAAGGATAACTTTTACGGCCTCCCCGGCAGGAAAGGGAACCCGGCTGATATAACCCTCGCGCTTTGCAATAAAATAAACCACCGCCATACAGGCCAGTCCCCATAAAATACCGGGAATATACCCGGCCATAAACAGCGCCGCCACAGAAGTTCCGCCGCTGACCAGCGAGTAAGTAATCATGACGTTACTGGGCGGAATCAAAAGTCCGGTAGGTGCTGTCGCAATATTCACCGCTGCGGAAAAATTCGGGTCATATCCCTCCTCTTTCTCAATCGGTCCGATAATGGATCCCATTGCCGAAGCCGCCGCCGTTCCGGAACCGGAGATTGCGCCGAACAGCATATTGGCAACGACGTTGGTCTGTGCCAAGGCGCCGGGCGTCTTTCCGGTTACCAGCTTTGCAAGGTTAATCAGCCGAACTGCGATTCCGCCCTTGTTCATAATGTTGCCGGCCAGAATGAAAAACGGAATGGCCAGCAGAGCAAAGACCGATATTCCTGAAAAAATACGCTGCGCTCCGGTAACAACCGCAATATCCAGATTCAATACGGGAAGGATAGCGCATACCGAAGACACCCCCAGCGCAATGGCAATGGGAACACCAAACAACAGCAGCGCAATCAGCAGAATAAAAATAATCAAACTACATAAAATTGCAATTTCCATGGATTTTTCCTCCTATTGCTTGCGATGATGAAGAATTGCCATCACATTCAGTACACTGTAAATTAGAATTAGGATTCCGGATAAGGGAACTACCATATACACAATGCCCATCGGGATTCCCAAGGATGCCGTAACCTGGGACATCGTCAGCTTCATAATAGAGAATCCGCCATAGACCATAACGACTGCAGAAAAAAGGAAAACCAAGATTTCGCTGAAAAGCTCCAGAAGAAAGCGCCGGTTCTCCGGAAACCGATCCGCCAGAAAACCCATTCGCATATGCTCCCGCTTTCCAAAAACATAAGCCGCTGCCAACAGCGCCAGCCAAGTAAAGCTATAGGTCAAAAGCTCTTCCGAAACGGTACTGGGGCGGTTAAAGAAGTACCGGGCAACAATCTGATAGGTACCGACCGCAATCATGACAGCAAACAAAAGCGCACAGACACTGCTTAAAACCCGGTCGATAAGAGTTCGTATTTTTTCTGTCACATTCACGGCTTTGCCACCTCCTGCCCAAACCTCTGATTGATTTCTTGAAAATGCTGGTAAATAGGAATAATTGCGGGATTCTTTTCCATCATGGACTGATGCAGCGGCAATACCTTTTCCCGGAAATCCTCAATGTTGACATCCAGAAATTCCACACCCATATTTTCTTTTGCAATGGTTCTGGCTTTCTCTACCTGCTTATCCCATTCCTCTAATTCCACTCTGGTAGAAAGCGCTGCCGCTTCCCGAAAGATTTGCAATTCTTCCGGACTGAGACCTTCCAAGAATTTCAGGTTTCCCACCAGCATATCCGGCACCATCTGATGCTTGTTCATAGAAAAATACTTGGCCACCTCTCCGTGCTTATTGTTGGTCAGGGCCAGTTCATTATTTTCGGCGCCGTCAATCACCCCCTGCTGGATTGCGGTATACACCTCACCAAAGCTCATAGGCGCCGCAGCAGCACCAAAGGCCTGAATCATGTTCACACTGGCCGGGGACTGCTGCACCCGAATTTTTAAGCCTTTCAGATCATCCGGCGTGTAGATTGGTTTTTTGGCATAAAAGTTTCGGGTTCCTGCGCTGTACCAGGTCAGAACCCGGAATCCGGATTCATCGGTAGAATCATAAATCTGATTCATAAAATCGGTGTCCTCCATCGCCGCATAATAGGCTTCTTCTGATTCAAACAGATAAGGCATGGAGAAAATCTCATAAATTCCGGCAAAAGTTTCCAGGTTTGCGGTACCGGAGACTACAAAGTCGATGGCGCCCGTCTGGGTCAGCTCAATCGCCTTCTGGGCGGCACCCAAAATCTCATTGGGGAAAATTTGGATCTCATATTTGTCCCCCAGTCTTTCTTCAATGTAATCCCGAAATGCCAAAAGTCCCAGATGCTCCGGATGGGTTTCGGACTGACCGTGTGAAATTCGAACAATACGCCTTCCCGATGTACCGACCGAGCAGCTGCTCAGGCACAGCAGCATCCCCAAAACGCCGCAAAGCACCGCACACAGTTTAATTCTTTTTTTCATGGTTTCTTCCCTCCTTTACTTTATATTACAAAGTCTGTCAGTTTTTCGGATAATCCCGAATTTTCCTTTTGAATTTCAACAATGACTGTTCTTCCGAGTCCGATTCCCACAACACCTAAAAAGGACTTGGCATCCATACGATTTCCACCAATCACCAATTC
>CATVQN010000119.1 GCA_958346135.1 uncultured Eubacteriales bacterium
ATCCAAAAGAAATCGTTTACAAGGAGTCCGAAATCGGCTATAATGGAAACAGAAAAAGGAATCCGGATGAAAGGGGCAATGCCTGTGAAAAAATGGAGACTGCAACGAAAATGGATTGGTCTGTTGGTTGCGGCGCTGCTTTGTGCAAGCAGCCCGGCGGTTTGGGCTGAGGGAGGATACGCACTTCCGGGACAGACCGTGCCGGCAGAAACGCCGACCGAGCCGGAGATGCCGAAAGAAACCGCAGCACCGACAAAAACGATGGAACCGGAGACCTCGGCGTCTGACAAAAAGTCGGAGTTTGCCCTTCCCGGACAGGCGGAAGAGGGTGAAAAACTCACTTCTGTACCGGAAACAACTGCTGTGCCGTATAGTACATCGGTGCCTGATAAGCCGCAGGACCCGGCGGCATTGTCTGACAGGGAATACATGGACGCCATTACTTTGGCGTTTATGGATAACGTGCAGGAAATCACGCCGGAGAACCCAAAGGTGTATATCCGGGCAGTGATGGTTCGGGCTCCGGAACGCCGCATCGGTTCTGCCCAGTGGTTTATCAACGGTCAGGGACACGGCGACTATTACAGCTCTGAATTTCCCATCTACAACGGCCGGGTTTCTGAAATTGAGATTTCGGTTCCCTTCGCCAAAGGGGCAGAGGTTTCGGATATCGATGTTGCGCTGGAGGTGCATCTAAACGGTGCGGTTCGCCGGATCGAAAAGCATATTAAGGTGACCAACTTTGAGGATGATTGGTACGACCAAAAGCAAAAAGAACGGATATTTAATCTGGTAAAGCCGGTGGAGATTGAAGCGACGGTTCTACGTTGGACCCAGACCTATGCCAACCGGTATCTGGGCGGTGCCAACGGCAGTCTGGGCGAGGGGCGTTCCGTAATTTATACGGATCATTACGGTGAGTCTGCTGCCCAAATCTGGATTCCGGAGGAGGGACGTTCGTGCTGGGTCCCCTATTATAGCATCAGTATATCGGATAAGGATTATACCGTGTATGAGGATTTCTCCGATGAGGATAAAGAGGCTTTTGTAAACCTGAAGGGTTATGAGAGTACGAGCCCGTATCTGATATGGGTAAATTTAGAACGGCAGAGGGTAAATGTGTTTCAGGGCTCGAAAGGAAGCTGGGATTTGATTCAGGTGTCCACCTGTTCTTCCGGTACAAACGTCACCCCGACTCCAACCGGAGTCATGACGTACTGTGCTTTGGGAGACGGCTGGTATCATGATACCTATTATGTAAAACCGGTGATGTACCTTAATCTGGAACGGGGAATTGCGCTTCATTCTATTCTGTTTTCTCCGAACGGCAGTGTGCTGGACGGAACGCAGGGGCGGCCGGCATCCCATGGATGTGTCCGGATGCCTGCCGAAGATATTCGTCAGTTGGCGAATTTTATTCCGATAGGCACAACGGTAGTTGTATTTTAACAAAAATCCACAGAGGCGTAGCTTTGCCTCTGTGGATTTTTTGTTTATTGCATTACTAGTGCAGCCTTGGCCGGTGCGTTTTCCGGAAGTCCCAAATGATCCCAGCCGGTGATGCTGCACTGTCCGTATTTATTATCACCTGCCGAATGGGCGCTTCCCTCCTGGCAGATGCCGATGCTGTGGTGAACGCCGCCTGCAACGGCAATCAGATTGCTCCATAGAGCTGTTTCGCCTTGATGCCAATCGTTATCTCCGATGCCCAGCACTCTTCCTTTTTCGGTAATCGCCAGTGCGTGAAAGTCGCCGGAGCCGACACTTACAATTCCGGAGAGCGCATCAGTTTCGCATTCGCGGTAGGTATTGTCGCCAACAGCAACAACCGTGCCGTCGGCCTGTACGCCCAAGGTAAATCCATTTCCGGCGGCAATGGCTACAATGTTTTTCCAGTCGGAGACATTGCAGGCTCCCATGTCATTGTCGCCCGCAGCAACAACCGTGCCGTCCTGCCGAAGCCCCACTGTGTGGATTCTTCCGGCGGCAATTGCTACAACCCCTGTCCAGTTTTCGGTGTCACACTGGCCGTAATCGTTTGCGCCGGCAGTGATGACCCGTCCGTTTTTTAAAAGTCCGACGGAGTGTTTCTCGCCGGCGGAAACCGCCAGTATGTTTTTCCAGCTTCCCAGTGCACACTGAGAATAGGTGTCATCGCCGACCGCCTCCACAGTTCCGTCCGCCTTCAGCCCCAGCGTGTGATTGAGCCCTGCGGCAACCGCCACCATATCTGTCCAGTTTTGGGTGTCACATTGATTTCGGGAATGATCCCCGGCAGCCACTACGGTGCCGTCTTTTTTCAATGCAACCGTATGTCGTTCGCCGGCGCCGCAAAGACCGGACAGGATCCCGTTTAGATACCGCAGACATCTGCTGCTGTCCATACGGCCGTCTAAAGCATATAGATCTTGTAAGGCATGGGAGTAGTTTCCGATTTGAATATAGGAAAGCGCACGGTACCAAAGCAGCCGATCATGATTTCTCCGGGAAAAATGACGGTCGTCCAATGTTTGAAGGGCGGATGCGGCCTCTTCATAGTTCTCGGCGTGGTAGAGTTCAATCCCGTGGATAAGTCCGGAGTTTTTAAAGATGGTATATCGCCAAATGCCAAGACCGGCGGCCAAAAGACAGATCAAGACGGCAGCGGCAGCCAGAAGCCGGAGCCGGTGTTTTTTCTTTTTGTTTTGCAGCGCTTCGGGTGTCAGCTCTTTTTCCTCCTTCCAGAGCATATCCTCTGCCAGACGACGTTTTTTCCGGGAGTCGGAAAAGAGTAAATCTGCACCTTTGTCCATAGGGGGCGCTGCCGTTTTTGGCGGTGCGGTGCTGGCGGCGGGATGCCGCTCCCAGCGACTGCCGTCTGCAAAGTTGATGCTGCGCAAGGTTGCTGTGGCGCTGGCTGTCCGCAACGAGGACAGTAAAATGGGTATATTCTCGCCAAAGACTGCGCCGCTTGGAGCCTTTATGTTTTTATACGCAGAGATGCGCTGGGTGGAGAGTAACTGGACCTCACCGTCAAAGCAGCAAATGTCTGCATCGATATCGGTGATTTCCCTGCCGCTGGTATTTTGTATGGTTAAAAACAGTGCAATCTGGAGCGTGTCGGTGTTTTGGCAGAGTCGGCTTTCCAGAATTTCTGCCGGGCATTGTCCCAGTGGAGGATATTCAACTTTTCGTATTAGTTTCCATGCTTCGTATTTCATATGCGTCACCAGTTCAGAAATAATATTTTACTTACAGTATACTACATTTTTGATGAAAAGCAAATTAAAAATAATAATTTTTTAAAGAAAGAAATAGGAGCTCTGATTCATATCGTCTGCTTAGGCATATTGAGAAGATACAAGCATAAACTATAGTAACGAAATTTTTGGAGGGATATACATGGCCAGATTCGGCAGACGGATGATAGCAATTGTGCTGGCAATGCTGATGGCAGCAAGCGGTTTTGTGGTTTATGGGGAACCGTCAACCCAGGTGGATACCGAGGTGTCTACCCAACTGGTGAAGGCAAAATCGGGGATTTTAATGGAAGCGGAGACCGGGGAGATTCTCTATGAATGGAATCCGGATGAAAGACTGCAGATTGCCAGTGTGACCAAAACCATGACTATGCTGCTGATTATGGAGGCCATAGACAGCGGCAAGATTAAGCTGGATGATATGGTAACCACCAGTGAAAATGCTGCGTCTATGGGCGGTTCACAGGTGTTTCTGGAGGTTGGGGAGCAGATGTCGGTAGATGATATGCTAAAGGCAATTGCGGTAGCCTCCGGCAATGATGCGGCGGTTGCCATGGCGGAAATGATTTCGGGCAGCCATGAGGCCTTTGTGGAAAAGATGAATAAGCGGGCACAGGAGCTGGGCTGTACCAACACCCATTTTATCAATTGCAACGGTCTGGACGAAACGGAGGATCACTACAGCAGCGCCAGAGATGTCGCATATATTTCCCGGGAGCTGTTAAAGCATAAGAAGATTTTTGACTATACGACCATTTGGATGGATACCTTGCGAAACGGCCAGTTTGGTCTTTCCAATACCAATAAGCTGATTCGCTTTTATAAAGGAGCCAACGGCCTTAAAACCGGTTCCACCAGTACGGCCAAATACTGCCTTTCGGCTACGGCAGAGCGGGACGGTATGCAGCTGATTGCAGTGGTGCTCTGCGCTCCGTCTACTGCAGAACGCTTTAGCAGTGCCACTGCGCTTTTGGACTACGGTTTTGCCAATTATGCAGTGGCAGACGGCCAAAAGCTGGGGATTGAAATGCCAGAAATTACAGTTATGGGTGGCACGGAAAAAAGCGTGCGGCCCGCAGCCGATACCATTAGCTTTATTGTGAAGAAGGGAAATCAGGATAAGGTAGAATACGAGTTTCAGATGGAAAACAGCGTAAGGGCTCCGATCGAGAAAGACCAAAAGCTTGGAGAGATTGTTTTTCGGATTGACGGGGAGGAGGTTACCCGTAAGGAACTTCTGGCGGAAAAATCTATACCTCGTATCAATGTATTTCAGATGTTTCAAAAGCTCACAAAAACATGGATGTCACTTTAGAAATCATTTTGAAAAATGCCGCTTCCCCGTTTGTGGAGGAAACGGCATTTTCTGTTTTCTGAAAAGGAAATATTTGAAAACCCATAAATCTTTTGCGGAAAAACCTCAAAAAATTAAAAATTCCTATTGACAAAGCCTATGAACTGTGGTATTATAGTCTAGCTGTTTGCGAATGGTCCGGTAGTTCAGTTGGTTAGAATGCCAGCCTGTCACGCTGGAGGTCGTGGGTTCGAACCCCATCCGGATCGCCA
>CATVQN010000120.1 GCA_958346135.1 uncultured Eubacteriales bacterium
AGTCAGGAGCGGGCAACGCCGGTGGCAATTGCTGCATCGGCCACCGCTTTGGCCACAGCCTTTCCGATTCTGGGATCAAAGGCCTTCGGCAGGATATAGTCGGCACGGCGTTCCTCGGGGGTGACCAGATCGGCGATGGCATAGGAGGCGGCCAGCTTCATTTCCTCGTTAATTTCCCGGGCCCGCACATCCAGCGCACCTCGGAAAATTCCGGGAAAGGCCAGCACATTATTGATCTGATTGGGAAAATCAGAGCGGCCGGTTCCCACCACCAGAGCCCCGGCTTCTAAAGCCAGCTCCGGCATGATTTCCGGAACCGGATTGGCCATGGGAAAGACGATGGCCTTATCTGCCATGGATTTGATGTTTTCCGGTGTCACGATGTTGGGAGCGGAAACCCCGATAAATACGTCTGCGCCCTTTAACGCATCGGCCAGGGTTCCGGTCAGTTTTTCCCGGTTGGTTTTGCGGCTCATTTCGGCATGGGCGGGGTTTAGACCATTCATCCCCTCGCAGAGGATGCCGAACTTGTCACAGAGAATCAGGTTCTGAACCCCGATCCGCAGCAGATGGTTGGCAATGGCGGTGCCGGCAGAGCCTGCGCCGTTGATAACCACCTTGATTTTGTCAATTGCCTTATTTGCAACCCTTAAGGCGTTGAGCAGCGCCGCCGCAACCACAATGGCGGTACCGTGCTGGTCATCGTGGAAAACCGGAATATCGCAGATTTCCTTCAGCCGCCGTTCTACCTCAAAGCAGCGGGGCGCCGCAATATCCTCCAGGTTAATACCGCCGAAGCTGCCGGAGATATTGTAGATGGTCTGCACCAGTTCGTCCACATCCTGGGTTTTTACGCAGAGCGGAAAGGCATCCACGTCTGCAAATTCTTTAAACAGGACGCATTTTCCCTCCATGACCGGCATCCCGGCTTCGGGACCGATGTCGCCCAGCCCCAGCACAGCCGAGCCGTCGGTGATGACCGCAACCAGATTCCATCTGCGGGTCAAGGTATAGGATTTTTCCGGATCCTTTTGAATGGCAAGACAGGGCTCTGCCACGCCGGGAGTATACGCAACGGACAGCTCCTCCTGACCGGTGACTGCCGTGCGGGAGACCACCTCGATTTTTCCCTTCCATTCCAAATGCTTTTTCAGTGCCTCCTGTTTGATATCCATGATGATATGCCTCCTGTTTTTCCTTTATTTTCATCGCTCAGCATACCATAAAATTTCCTGTTTGTCCATAGTCCGTATAGCAACAAATCTAAAAAAGGAAGAAAAAATCAAAAATAGATAAATTTTTTGCGCTGAAAAGAGGAAATCCGGAAGGGATGTCGAAATAATAAAGGTAATGCTTTTTTGATTATAAATGAAAACAGGCCCCGGTATGTGACGGGGAATCTTAAGGATGGGAAGGAAATAAGATGGCAGAAGAATTATTTGATACCTCAAAGCTGAAAATTATTCCTGTTGAGATCAACAGCGAGATGAAAAAGTCCTACATCGACTATGCCATGTCGGTGATTGTAGGGCGAGCCCTGCCGGATGTCCGTGATGGCTTAAAGCCGGTACACCGCCGGATTTTGTATGCCATGTACGAAGACGGTATTACACCGGACAAGGCCTATAAAAAATGTGCGGCTACCGTCGGTAATGTGCTGGGTCGGTATCATCCGCACGGTGACGCATCGGTATACGATGCCATGGTGCGGATGGCACAGGATTTTTCCATGCGCTATCCGACTATAGACGGCCACGGAAACTTTGGCTCTGTAGACGGTGACGGCGCGGCTGCTTACCGTTATACCGAGGCTAAGATGTCCAAGCTATCGGTGCATATGCTGACCGATATTGAAAAAGATACCGTAGACTTTATGCCGAACTTTGATGAGAGCCGAAAGGAGCCGGTGGTTCTGCCTTCACGGTTTCCCCATCTTTTGGTAAACGGCTCTAACGGAATTGCGGTGGGTATGGCCACCAATATTCCGCCCCATAACCTTGGGGAGGTTATCGATGGTATCATCGCCTTGATTGACAACCCGGAGATTACCATTGACGAATTGATGGAATATATTCCGGGACCGGACTTTCCCACCGGTGCACAGATTATGGGCGTCAGCGGAATCCGTGCGGCATATCATACCGGCCGGGGCAAGCTGCGGGTACGGGCAAAGGCCGAAATTGAAGACTGGAAGGAAAACCGTCAGAGAATCGTAGTAACCGAGATTCCCTATGCGGTGAACAAGGCGAGACTGATTGAAAAGATTGCCGAGCTGGTGCATGATAAGCGTGTAGAGGGAATCTCTGACCTCAGAGATGAGTCCGACCGTGACGGAATGCGGATTATTATTGAACTAAAGCGGGATGCCAACGCCACAATTATCTTAAACCAGCTGTATAAATATCCCCAGCTGGAGGACACCTTCAGCGTAATTATGCTGGCGCTGGTGAACCAGACCGATCCGAAGGTGTTAAACCTGAAGGAGGTACTGGTAAATTATGTGGACTTCCAAAAGGAGGTTATTATCCGCCGAACCCGTTTCGATAAGAAGAAGGCTGAGGCAAGAGCCCATATTTTAGAGGGACTGACCATTGCGCTTGATCACATTGATGAGGTGATCAGTATTATTCGAAACAGCTATAACGATGCCAAGGAAAAGCTGATGGAGCGGTTCGGATTTACCGATGTACAGGCACAGGCTATCCTGGATATGCGTCTGGCACGTCTGTCCGGCCTGGAGCGGGAGAAGGTAGAAAACGAGTATCGGGAAATTAAGGCCCTGATTCAGCACCTGACCGAGGTTCTGGGCAGTGAGCAGATGGTGCTGGATATCTTAAAAGAAGAAATCGGCGCAATTCGGGACAAGTTCGGAGACCCCAGGCGAACATCTATTGAACCGGCCGCAGACGATATTGACATTGAGGATCTGATTGCGGAGGAGGAGAATGTCATCACCCTGACCCATCAGGGATATATTAAGCGTCTGGCAGTGGATACCTATCGAAGCCAAAGACGGGGCGGTCGCGGCATTATCGGCCTGCAAACCAAGGAGGAGGATTTTGTCTCCAGTATGTTTGTATCCTCTACCCATGCGCATATTCTGTTCTTCACCAATACCGGACGAATGTATCGGATTAAGGCCTATGAGATTCCGGAGGGCGGACGTACCGCCAAGGGAACGCCGGTGGTAAATCTGCTGGCCTTAGAGCCCGGCGAGAGCATTTCGGCGGTGATTCCGGTTCGGGAATATGAGGAAGGCAAGTATTTGATGATGTGTACCCGTGCCGGCGTGGTGAAGAAAACCGATTTGATGGAATATGAGAATGCGCCCAAGGCGGGGAAAATTGCCATTCGTCTGGACGATGAGGACGAATTGATTCAGGTAATCCTCACTGACGGCTGTCAGGATTTGTTTATCGGCAGCCACATGGGTAAGATGATTCGGTTTAACGAGCGCGACGTCCGTAACATGGGTCGTGTTTCCCGTGGTGTTCGGGGAATTTCTCTGGATCCGGGGGATTATGTGATTGGTATGAGTACCTGCCGTGAAAACGGTAAGCTTTTGGTAGTCAGCGAAATGGGCTATGGCAAAAAGACCGAGCTTTCCGAATACAAGTGCCAGACCCGCGGCGGTAAGGGAACAATCTCGTATCGAATCAGTGAGGACACCGGTGCAGTTGCGGGACTTAAGGTAGTAACGCCCAATGAGGATGTGATTCTGATTACCTCAGAGGGAGTCATCATCCGTATGGATACCGAGGATATCAGCACCTACGGCCGTGTGACCAAGGGCGTGCGCCTAATGCGGCTGGCAGACGGCGTGAAGATTGTCACTGTGGCCTGTGTGGAGAAAGAAGAAGCAGAGGATGCTTCGGCAGAGCCGATCCCGGAGGAAAGCGGAACTGCCGAATAAAAGAAGGAGAATGGCAATGAGAAAACGTGTGCTTGCCGGCGTTATGGCAGCCTATCTGGCGGTTGGTGCGCTTTCCGGCTGTGGCGGAAAAAAGACGGATCATTATATGGAGGGATATGACGCCGTAAAAGAAAAGCGCTATGAGGATGCACTGGAGAGCTTTCGGCTGGCGGCGGCCGAGGGTGATGAGCAATCTAGGCGTGCGGCCGATATTGTTGCCGGTTACCTCAATGCCATGGAGGCCTTTCGGTTGGGAGATATCGAGAGTGCAAAGGCCTTTTTGGAGGAGATCCCCGAAAACTATAAATACTATGCCATCGGCGAGGATATTGATGCGCTCAGGCGCAGTGTATACGGATATCAGCCAACAGAGCCGGAGCCTTCCGAGACTCCATGGGAGGACGAGGAGGCATTCGAGATTCGGGAGCGGAATGATCGGAATTTACAGCAGGCGGGGAATTTGATTGCCGAGGGACGGCTGGATGCGGCATCGGCCTATCTGGAGGATCTGGAGATGGATGCATTGACCGAAACACAGCGGGAAAGGCTGGATCGGTACCGCCGTGAAATTACCAAGAAGCAGGAGACGACAAAAGAGGAACCGGATCATTCCCTGTCGCCGGAGAAGGCGGTGGAATATCTTCGTGCCGCATACCCTGAGGTACAGGGTGACGTGGGGGAGGCGCTGATGGCGCAATACGATGATGACGGAAATCTTTTCTATGTCATCAGCATCCAGATTGGCCAAGGGGAGGACGCCAAAATCTGCACCCTGCACATTCTGCGGGACGGCACAGTGGTACGGGTGTCATGACAGAAAAACTGTGAGGTATGCTATGAAG
>CATVQN010000121.1 GCA_958346135.1 uncultured Eubacteriales bacterium
CTTAAAATACAGGTGGAGGAGACCTTTGTAAAAGCTGGCGGTATTCTGAATTATCAGAATACCGCCCTTTTTCAGCCTAATCACTGATTTTTACTAATTTTGCCTGCAGCTCGTCCACCTGCTTTTTTTCATCTTCAGTCAGGTCACGGGACCGAAGATCGCGAAGAGTCATTTTGGCATCGTCGAGCAGTCCCTCGTCAATGAGCTCCTTTGCATCGCGTATCAAATTCGCAATTTCCTCCCGATTGGTGGTTTGGACTGCGCCGGATTGTGTATCAGCATCCGGTGCCTTGGAAGAGGCGGGAGAATTTGATTTTTCATCCAAGCCGGACCGGTTATCCACACCGGCATCTGTCGGAGACGGTGTGGCAGTAGGACCGGAGGCTGCAGTGGCCGTGGGTGCTGATGAAGCAGCCGGGGTCTTGAATTTTCCGCATCCGGATGTTACCATAGTCAATATGGCGATTGCAGTACAAATATAAGCTATTTTTTTCATGTAAACGCATCCTTTCTTCATTTTAGCCTTTGTAAAAATAGTTAGACTGACAGGAGTCAAACAATATCGGGTTTGGGTTCATATCATCTTCCTATGTAAAACAGCGTTGTTTCAGTTTATGACAGACGCCGTACAATGCTTCATAGACAGCTGTGTATTTATCCACCAGGGATACCACATAGGATTCCTTATATCGGGGCAGGGCTTTTCCGCAAAGCCACATATGGTTGAGAATAATGTCCTTTTCCATATCCGAAAGGGTGGTCAGGCGTTGGGCATTGCGAAGTGCAAGCCGGGGATGGATGGCTGCGTGACGAAGCATACCGAAACGCTTGACCTTACATTCGTAATGAAACAGATCATGTAAAAGCCCCGCACGGGCCACTGCACAATAATTCATGTGCAGTTTTTTACAGATGATAAAGCTGTAATAGGAAACATTGATAGAATGGCGCATTCTGGATACGCCGTAGTGGTGCGTACAGCTGTCCAGCTTCTGTACCGCAGAGGATGACAGTAAATCCTGGACAATTGCCGCATATTCGGGATAATTCTTTTTTGTGTCGTTTACCATGCTGCGTTACCGTCTCCTTTATCTATAAAATAAGTTTTTGGATGAAAAGTCACCAAATCCAAAGAGTATACATATGATGTTATTATTATATGCTAATATTTTTTAAAAATCAAGATGAAATATTTATCAGTTTACCCTTTACTATGAAGAAAAAATGTGTTAAAATGCTAAGTAAGGAAGAATAGACTTTGGTTTTATTGCGGATTTTAAGAAGGATATGGGGTCTTATCAATATCCGGACAGGATAGAGGGGATGATTATGGGACTTTTTTCACTGATGAAGGAAGAAGTGAATATTGTATTTGAACGTGACCCTGCGGCGCATTCTAAGGCACAGGTCTTTTTCTTGTATCCGGGCGTTCGGGCAATTATTAACTATCGGATTGCCCATTGGTTAGATGGCAGAGGTCATCATTTTTTGGCGGACTGGATATCAAAGCACACCCGAAAAAAGACAGGAATTGAAATCCATCCTTCGGCGAAAATCGGAAAAGGTGTCTTTATCGACCATGGTATGGGGGTTGTGATCGGCGAGACAGCCGAGGTGGGCGACTACTGTACCATTTACCAAGGAGTGACCTTAGGCGGCACGGGTAAGGATAAAGGAAAACGGCATCCCACAATAGGAAAAAACGTCACCATTGGCAGCGGTGCTAAGATTCTGGGACCGTTTACCGTGGGTGACAACAGCAAGGTGGCGGCCAATGCGGTTGTTCTGAATGAAATTCCACCCAACAGTACCTGTGTCGGGGTTCCCGCCCATATTGTAAAACGGGATAATAAGCGGGTGGCTCATGCGGCGCCTGCCATACGTCCGGTTGCCGATTTGGATCAGATTCATATTCCGGATCCGGTATCCATGGAGCTTTGCAGTTTGCGTTCCGAGGTGGAGAGGCTGAAAAAATTACTGGAGGAAAAAGAGAATGCGGGAGAGTAATTTGTTTTTATTTAACACTTTAACCAGAAAAAAGGAAGAATTTCATTCGATAGAACCCAAAAAAGTGAAGATGTATTCCTGCGGGCCTACCGTATATAATTACTTCCATATCGGCAATGCACGGCCTTTTATTATCTTTGATACCCTGCGGCGTTATCTGGAATATAAAGGCTATGAGGTCACCTTTGTACAAAATTTTACCGATGTGGACGATAAGATGATCAATAAGGCCAATGAACTGGGCATTACCGTCAAGGAACTGGCAGATCAGTATATCGCAGAATATTTTGTTGACGCAAAGGGGCTTGGCATCCGGGAAGCTACCGTGCATCCTCGTGCAACCGAGAACATGGATGCGATTATTGCACTGGTGCAGAGCCTGATTGATAAGGGGTATGCCTATAACGTAGATGGTGATGTCTATTACAGCACCAAGAAGTTTGCGCAATACGGTAAGCTTTCGCATCAGCCGCTGGAGGATTTGGAGAGTGGCGCCCGAATTGATGTCAATGAGGACAAGCAAGATCCTATGGACTTTGCTCTTTGGAAAAAGCAGAAACCGGGAGAACCGGCGTGGGAGAGCCCGTGGGGGATGGGAAGACCCGGATGGCATATTGAGTGTAGCGCAATGGCAAATACCTATCTTGGAAAGACCATTGATATCCACAGCGGCGGCCAGGATTTGATTTTTCCGCATCATGAAAATGAGATTGCCCAAAGCGAGGCGGCAAACTGCTGCCAGTTTGCAAATTACTGGCTTCATAATGGCTATATCAATGTGGACAATCGTAAAATGTCAAAATCTCTGGGAAATTTCTTTACCGTTCGGGATGTTGCCAAGGAATTTGACTATGAGGTGATTCGATTCTTCATGCTGTCGGCACATTACCGCAGTCCTATCAACTTCAGCAAGGAGTTGATGGAATCGGCAAAGTCCGGGCTGGAGCGTATTCAAAATTGCTTGGATTCCATGGAATTTTTCCTGCAATCTGCGTCTGACCGTGCGGCAAGTGCGGCAGAGGATATGCTGCTGAAAGAAATAGAAAGCTATCGTGAAAAGTTTATTTCGGCTATGGATGACGATCTCAATACCGCCGATGCGATTTCTGTTATTTTTGAATTGGTTTCTTTTGCAAACAAAAACATTACGGCGAATTCAAAAACTGCGGCAAGTGTGATCCGTACCGTGATTGATACAATCCATGAGCTGGGCGGTGTTTTGGGACTGCTGGAGAAAAAGAAAGACAGCGGTGTACCTGCTGAAGTGCAGGAGCTGTTGGAGAAACGGGCGAAGGCGAGATCGGATAAAGATTGGCAGGCCTCTGATACGATGCGGGATAAACTCAAAGAGATGGGATACTTGGTCAAGGATACTCCGCAGGGGCAGCAGCTCACCAGGCTTTAGAACGGCAGGCGACAAACCCCATATGATTTAAACAGGAAAAATTCGTGAAAATACTGCCCAAGCGATACTTTTTGGAGAGGAAAAAGGCGTTATGCTGGAGG
Source organism: uncultured Eubacteriales bacterium (assembly GCA_958346135.1). GTDB lineage: Bacteria > Bacillota > Clostridia > Monoglobales > Monoglobaceae > Ructibacterium. The sequence continues at coordinate 3,514 of CATVQN010000121.1, forward strand.
AAATCAAAGAGAGTTTTTCGGGGGAATTTCATGCTCCGAATCAATACAGCGCTTTGGCGCTGGCTTATATCGGCGACTGTATTTACGAACTCTATGTGCGCAGTTTTTTGATTGCACAGGCCGATCAAAGAGTCAATGCTCTTCACAAACAGGCAACAAAATTTGTCTGCGCAGCAGCGCAGGCGGAATTTTATCATAAAATTGAGGGAATACTGACCGAGGGGGAGCAGGCGGTTTTTCGCCGGGGCCGTAACACCAAGTCGCATCCGCCCAAAAACGCTTCGGTTTCTGACTATCGGATTGCAACCGGTGTTGAGACCTTGCTTGGGTATCTTTATTTGAAAAATGACATAGCGAGAATTTCTCAGCTTATGGGATATTTATTTTCCTAAAAACGGTTTTTCGTACATATTACAGATGGGATGTGGTTTTATGTACGCAAAACTGAAAAAAGGAATTTTTATCGTAGTCGGAGCCAGTATCATGGGGATTTCGCTGGACTTGTTTCTGGTGCCGGTTCATATTGCTGCCGGCGGAGTGGGCGGTGTGGCCACCGTAATTCTTTATTTGACCGGAATCGGAGTCGGTATCCTGATCCTGGTGATCAATGTTCCGATTTTTGTAATTGGTGCCTTGAATTTCAACCGGAAATTTTTATATTATTCCTTGCTTGGAACGTTGGCACTTTCCATTTCTACACAGCTTTTTTCCTGGCTTCCGGCCATGACCGGTGACATCCTTTTGTCATCCGTCATCGGCGGTGCCGGGATGGGAGTAGGACTTGGACTGGTATTGATGGTGAATGGCACTACGGGAGGCACTGATATTTTAGCGCTGGTTCTGAAAAAACGATTTCCTTCTTTGTCAATCGGCCAGTTTTTTCTGTTGATTGACGGGCTGGTCATTTTCTCTGCCGGAATTGTTTTTCGGCAGTGGGAGGTCATTTTGTATTCCGCACTGGCCCTGTTTATCAGCAGCAAGGTTGTAGATGCCATTCTTGCCGGTGTCGATTATGCCAAAATGGTCTATATTGTTTCGGATCATGCGGAAAAAATTTCCCGGGGAATTTATAATCGGATGCATCGGGGCGTTACCGGGCTTCAATCCATTTCTATGTACACCGGAAAAAACAGATGTGTCTTACTCTGCGTAATCCGAAAGGTGGAGCTTCCAAAGCTCAAAGGGGTCGTGAACGGAATCGATCCGGAGGCCTTTATGATTATCTCAGACGCCCGTGA
>CATVQN010000122.1 GCA_958346135.1 uncultured Eubacteriales bacterium
TCGAGCTAAACTCGGCGGTCTAAAATTATCTTGCATTTATTCCATTCACGAAAGCTAAATAGCAGGCGAAGTCTCCGATGGCTTTGCGGTTATATGGATTATCCTCTTCATAGCCAAGTTCGTCACGCCATGCGGCGGCTTTGCCTTGTTGTTTTAAATAACGCACCAGCATATTGAAATGCGTTATCACGGAGTTGTGGCAGGAAGTCCTGCCAGAGTCCTGCTCGCTTTTCTCCTCACGGCTAAGCAGTAGCCAATTTGCCCGGATTGCAGCATAGCGAGTTGCAATCTTCATTAACTCGTCATATAGCTCTAGCGCTTCCGTGTCTGCGCCAATCTCGGCAAGCATTTCCGCATGAATCATCTGCATTTTTTCAAATGAAATTGCTTTTGGCTGTTTCAAATATTCCTCGTAAGTACAAATCATAATGAACCCACCTTTCCTTTTTAGAAGTATAGCTTACGGCATATTTTATAGGAAGTCCAGTGGACTCTTAATTAATACTTCGGTAAAATCAATCTTTTTTCTACCACCTCAGCCACAAGCTGCAAGGTGTTCTGGTAACCCGTTTTCTGCAAGATATTCTTGATGTGGTACTTGACTGTATTTAGCGTAATATCCAGATCTGCCGCAATCTCTTCGTATTTTCTGCCTTGCGCCAGCTCCCGAATAATATCAAATTCCCGACTGGTAAACTCAGCGCTGTTGCTGTATCCAATGCGAATCACCGGCGTATCCTCGGGATAAACATATTCACCATTCATCACCCGGTCGCAAACCTCCATCAAGGCAGTGCTGCCATATTCCTTATACCAAAAGCCATTACAGCCGCATGTCTTTGCCTTTTGAATAAAGGAATGTTCCGGCATGGAGGTCATAATGATAATCTTGATTTTAGGATTGTACTGTTTGATCTTTGCCGCAGCTTTCAGGCCGGATTCTTCGTCAGCCGTACATACATCCATCAAGATTAAATCGACGCTTCCACGCAGACAGGCAATTTCTGCATTGGCTGCATTTTCTATGGAGGCGTACAGGACATATCTTTCTGATTTGGCAATCTGACTTTCAATGGCGTCCCGGGTAATCCTGGAATCTTCTACTACTAAAACCTGTATCATTTTCGTCCTCCTTTCTGAGCTTCGTCAAAATCAAAGGGAATATCCACAAGCAGGGAAACACTGTTGTCGCAGAGTACCTTCAGGGTAGCTCCTTCCTGCTCCAGCCGCTGACGCAATGCGCTGAGGCCATTACCCTCGGTAATACTTGAAACAGATACGCCGCCGTTGTCGGATATCTCTATATGATACCTTTGCTTGTCTTGTTTTATCTTTACCGTCAGTTCCGTAGCATCCGCATGGCGTACCGCATTGGTGAGTGCCTCTCGAACGGCGGCATATAGTAATTGCAATGCCTTGCGGCTTTTGGGCTGTTCTCCAAGGAAGGTAACCTTACAGTCAATCAGCTCCGCAACCTGAAGCAGTTCAGATTGCAGAGAGGAATCGGGAACTGTCCACGCCATAGGAATATTGGAGACATCGCGAATGGTGCTGCTCCAGCTTTCCCGCAGCACGTCAGCGTTCTCGGCCAGACTGTCTTCGGTAATCGCCTTAGTGGTGGCCAACAAACAGTGACCCAGCTCATCATGAATATGCATTTTTGCAGCAAGAATCTCTTTATTTAAATTAACTTCCACGATACTGTCCAGCAAGGCTTTCTGTCGCTTTTGCATCTCCTGCAGTCGGATGGTGTTTTCATACAGTTCTTCGCTGAGCCGGTAGAGTTCTGTAATTTCCGCCGCCTCAATCTGAACGGTATTGGAATCAAGAAATCTCAGCTCAAAACGCCAGACCAAGCTGTCGGAGAAACGGAAGAACAACTGTTGGTGGGTGCTTCCATTTTCATTGTTCGTATCTTTTGGCAGCCAGGATTGGGTTAGCTTTTCCGCCTTGTCGTTATTGGCAAAGTTTGTGAGTTCCTCCCACGCCGCCTTTTCGTTCAGAATTGTATGTCCGGTCAGCTCCAGCACCAGCTGATTCATCTTCTCATTAACAAGAATGACCCGCCCATCCAATGCGGAGAAGCAGATTCCGCCGGGGTAAGAGTCGATGGCTTTTTTAATCATTTTAGCTGACGTATTCTTTTTCATGACTACACCACCTCTCCCTCCTGCAAGAGCAGAAGTCGATATCCTGCTTGGATTTTTTCTGCCTGAAGTCCATATCCGCCTTCCAAAGAATGGGAAATAAACTCGCGGGCTGTACCGGTAATCTCAAAGGAAACCGTGTTGCTGATTTGGATTACCACAGAAGACAAACGAAAATCTGCCTTCTCTAAAATCCCTTCCAAAGTTTTCATAATGAGAAGAATCAGCTCTGGTTCTAAATTCAATGTGGGGCAAAAATCCAAACTTGTCATGATTCCAAGATTCTTCATGCATTTCGCCATATCCTGCAAGCTAATGGCTAAGTCACCCATCGGAATCGTCTGCTGCTCCTGATAAGTGAGCCGCAAGTTGCAGAACCGCTTGATATACGTGCCGATGAGGCAAATGCGGTTCCAGTCGTTCTCTGAAAGGGATTCTTTTGATAAAAGTTCTGTCAGCAAGGTAAGCTGCCCAGACACCTCCGAGGATAGGCTGTCATAAATATCATTGCGCGCCTGAACGCTTGCTTCGTCCGATTGGATATGGATTTCCTGTGCCAGCAGATCTTGTTCGTCTTCCAGTTTCGCATTCAGTCTCTGAAGCTCCCGTAAAGCATGATTGATCTGCGAGAGATCTGTTTGCCAGACCATATATCCGCCCAGAACAGGATGCAGGTGCATGGTAATATCTTCCGTAGCAAAAAATCGCTGCTCCTGCTTTAGGGCTTCCAACATAGCAGGCGTAATCTCCGCCGCGTTTTCCGATGCTGCAATCGTCTCGCCGTTTGGTAAAAGAATCTGCATAGCCACCGTAGACCGCCGGAACACTTCCTCGTACTGTGTATTTACTGGAATCAGTCCGACCAGGATATAAATCTGCCAGCAAAGCACAAGAATAAAAATCAGTCCTGCTGAATATTCCACCAGCTCAAATCGAACCACATAGGCTGTAGTTGCATAAGGAATGCTGAATAGGAGCAGCAGAATCGGCTCGTAAAAAGGAATCAGCTTTCGGTAAAGCGAATCAGACTTCGTCGTGCCATTGCGCCGGTAGATTACATATACCTGATAACTGATGATACTAAGTCCCCAAATATAGACGATATATGTTCCGATGTAGGGATGAAAATACAAATTTGGCTGGGATTCCTCCGGCATAATGTAATAGAAAAAATGATGCAGATCATTCGTCAGCGCCAGTACGCTTAAAAGGCACGCCGGAATCAGAAGCAGATACCACTTTTCGCTGATCCGATAATCGTCTGCCTTGCCAAGATAGAATGCGCCGTAAAGACCGAACAGCGGGATGAAAATAGCCGCGATATTGATGAAGTATCCGGTAAAGCGCATCCACGGAATATTGACATAGAGGAAGGCATCCTGGACAAAGCGAACCGTTAAATACAGGATACTGACGATATTTTGCGCAGTTAGATGGCTGCGCATGGTTTTTTGTGTGATTTTCGTACTGATCGTATATTGCCAACCGAAAAGCAGGAGCATATAGACTGCCCAGACAAGATATGGCCGCAGAAAATTCTCTGGCAAGTACCGCATGCTAAGCTGCCGGTATCCGGAGACTGCAAACAACAGCGCCGCTGCCACAAAAATCCGAACAACGAATTTTTTACGCTCGCCCATTCTATCCCCCCCTCCTTACAAAAGATGGTTCAAGCCGATCGATGCAGCTAGAACATAATAAGGTTATTATAGCGCAATAAGCCAAATTCGCCCCACACAAAAGGGTAGCTTATTCGGCCTTTCTAATAATAAGCAATACCCACAAGCATCATTCGGCTTGTGGGTATCTTACTTTAACTAGTTATTAACTTTTTTGCGTTTTACAAAATAAGTACAGCTTAATCCAGCCGCAGATGCGAGCATAACTACTATCCACAAAGCAATGTTCGCTGAATCTCCGGTCTTTGGTGATGTTGTATCCGTGTTCGGATTTGTAGAATCACCGGGCTTGGACGGCGTCGTGTCGGAAGTTAATTTAGGGATGCTTTTCGTTTTTGTTGCGCCGCAGGTCTTGCAAGTATATGTTTTGATACCTTCTGCATCTTTTGTTGCCTCTTTTGTGACCTTTCCGTCATCCCAAACGTGAGTTTCTTTCTGAACATCTCCGCAGGAACAGGAGCGTTGGTGATTGATGCCATCCTTACAATCTGTCCATTTTCCATAAGAATGCGTATGAGCCGCAGCTACTTTTTTGTATCCGACCATGACAGGAGAGGTTCCCGTCAGGCGGAAGGATATGCCATTCTCACCCTCTGTTACTTCAGGGGTCTCCACTTCTCCGGCTTTGTGTCCATTCACATCTTCATCGAACATATGGACAACGGTAAAGTCATAGTCTGCGGCATTGGTTCCCTCAGGATAAGGAAGTGTTACCACAATGCCTTCTGCCGGGAAATTCTCAGCAGTAACCGGAACCCAAGTCTGTCCGCCATCTTCGCTTGTCACAAGCTCAATATCATAAAGCGCGGTATTGTCTGCTATGTAGCCTTCGTTGGAAACGATGGTTTCCGTTAATTTGTTTTCAATCTTTTCAACCGTATTGTATTCCGTATTTCCAAGATCACCGGTCACTTCACTGAGACC
>CATVQN010000123.1 GCA_958346135.1 uncultured Eubacteriales bacterium
TCCGTTTGTCAATGGTTTTTTCGACAAAAACCAGCACAAAACCGTCCTTTGCTTTCACTTCCTTTTTGGTGGTTTTGGTGAATATGCAGTATAAGCGATCGCCTTATTAACAAGCTATCGTACCGCCTTTCTGTTTTCACCAAATATAGTCTGCCCCAAGACATCCCAAAATATACCTGCGAATCATATCTAAAGCGTAAAGTGCAGCACGCTCTCTGATTAAGTCACGGCTGCCGGCCAGATTTAAACGATAGGCTTGGTGAAAATCCGCAGATGAAATACTGATATAGACCAGTCCAACCGGTTTTTCCGCACTGCCGCCGCCGGGTCCGGCAATTCCGGTAATACCGATACCAATATCCGAACCGGAAACCGCTCTCGCTCCCCGGCTCATCTCCAATGCGGTTTGTTTAGAAACCGCCCCGTATTCTTCTAATATATTATGAGGAACACCCAGCAGCTTTTCCTTGGTCAGATTGGCATAGGTTATGAAACCGGTTTGGAAACACTCGGACGCTCCCGGTACCTCCGTAACCTTTTTTGCCACCAATCCACCGGTACAGCTCTCGGCTGTAGCCACCGTCAAACCTCTTTCTCGCAGCAGTGCTACCACTGTTTGTTGCAGACTGGATTCCTCACCTTCGGCATAGATAAAGTCACCTAAAATTTTACGCACCTGCTGTTCCAAGGGCGCAAGCATCTCCTTAGCCGCCTTCAAATCGTGTGCTTTTGCAGTAAGGCGCAGTTCCATTTCCCCGGTTTTTGCATAGGGTGCAATGGTGGGATTGGTCTGCTGCTTCATAATATCTTTTAACCGTTCTTCCGCTGCAGATTCTCCGATTCCAAACACGCGTAAGGTCTTGGAATGAATAATACCGTCTGTCTTTTGTTCCAAGTAAGGACGCACCTTATGCAGCAGCATGGGTTCCATTTCGCTGGGCGGCCCCGGAAGCATAATAAAAATATTTTTTCCGTGTTCGATCACCGCACCGGGCGCAGTACCGTTATCATTTTCCAGAACAATACAGCCCTCCGGCATTTCCGCCTGCTTCAGATTATTTTGAGGCATAGTCCGGTTTTGGCTTGCAAACCGTGCAATCAACCGCTGTTTGCTCTCCTCATGCATCACACAATGCAGGCCGCAAAAGTCGGCAATGGTTTCTTTGGTCAGATCATCACCGGTAGGTCCCAGTCCTCCGGTCGTAATAATTCCATCCGCACGTTCTGCTGCAGCAGCCAAAGCCGCACGCAAACGCTCGGGGTTATCACCTACCACCGTAGTGTAATACACATTCATTCCCAATTCACTGAGCATTCTGCTGATTGTGCGCGCATTGGTGTTGACAATCTGCCCCAGCAGCAATTCCGTTCCCACCGAAATAATTTCAAAGTTCATATTTTCCTCCTAAGGCTTGATGCAAATGACTTCTTCGCCTGCGATGGCAGTCTGTATCATCTCTTCTAAATTTTCAAGTGCCTTTTCCGCCTCGGTAATTTCCTCCAGCGTTGGCTTGGTTTTAGGATGCTTGGGTACGAAAATGGTACAACAATCCTCATAAGGAAGAATCGAGGTTTCATAGGTGTCAATTCGTTTAGAAATTTGTACGATTTCCTCCTTGTCCATTCCGATGCAAGGGCGAAAGACCGGGACAGAAACCGCATGATCGGTCACTGCAAGACTCTCCATGGTCTGGCTGGCAACCTGACCGATGCTCTCCCCGGTGATCAACGCCTTTGCGCCGTTGCTGACAGCAATCCGCTCTGCAATCTGCATCATAATCCGGCGCATAATCAGAGTCAGGTAGTTTTTGGGGCATCGGTCAATAATTGCAAGCTGAATCTCTGTAAAGGGCACAATATGCAAGTGAATTTTTCCCGTATAGGCGGAGATAATTTTGGCCAGATCAATCACCTTTTCCTTGGCACGATCCGAGGTATAGGGATGACTGTGAAAGTGTACCGCATCCAATGCAACCCCTCGCTTGGAAATCATCCATCCGGCTACCGGGCTGTCAATACCTCCGCTGAGCAGCAGCGCTGCTTTGCCGTTAGTTCCCACTGCATACCTCCGGCACCGCTAAACTTTTCGGTAAAGATATATGCCTTTTTTCGTATCTCAATCTGCACCAGAATATCCGGGTTATGCACATCTACACGAAGGCCCTTGACATTTTTTAAAATACAACCGCCCATCTGCTGACAAATCTGGGGAGAATTTAACGGGAACTGTTTATCCTCACGCTTGGCCTCTACCTTAAAGCTCTTGCCCTCGGTGTCCATATCCCGAAGACACGCAATGACGGTTTTCGCAATACTCTCCATGTCCTTTTCACAAGAGACCGCCGGACAGATATTTACAATGCCGAAAACCTTACGCATCCGTGCAATCGCATCATCCATATCAATGGTATCATCCATCGGTTCCACATAGATCATGGACTGGGATTTACGAATTCTGAATTCCCCGGCCGGAGCCAAGGCTCCGGCGAGGTTTTTCAAAAGCCGTTGTTCAAACATGGGCCTGTTTAATCCCTTTAACGCTATTTCACCGTATTTTAATAGTACAATATCCGCTTTTTTCATTGGCATATACTCCATTTCTCTGTAGTGTATCCAAAAAGGCGTAAATCATCCGCCTTTGGTATTTTTAAGATAAATTCAGTTTTCGCAGCCGCTCAATAATCGCAGGCAGCACCGCTACCACCGCATCAATATCCTCTTGTGTATTCATCTCCGAAAGACTGAATCGAATGCTTCCGTCAATCCAATCCCGCGGAACCCCGATGGCAGTCAGAACATAACTTGGCTCCTTTTTATGACTGGAGCAGGCCGAACTGCTGGAAACATAAATTTCCTCATTCTCCAAGGAATGCAGAACCACCTCCGCACGGACACCGTGGAAGGAAATATTTAAGATATGCGGTGCACATTCCTCCGGTGTATTGATTCGTATATCCGGGATATTTTCCGCAATTCCCGCCGCCAGACGCTGACGCAGCATCTCCATTTTGGGGACCGCTTCCTTCATATTATGAAAACAAATTTGCGCCGCCATTCCCAGTCCGGCAATTCCGGGCACATTTTCCGTCCCGGACCGGAGATTATCCTGCTGTCCGCCGCCGTAAAGAATCGGTGCAATCCTGGTTCCCTTCCTAATATATAAAGCGCCAACCCCTTTGGGCCCATGAATTTTATGACCGCTGATACTAAGCAGGTCAACACCCAAACTTTTTACATCGCAAGGGACTTTACAATAACCCTGCACAGCATCCACATGGAAAACCGCCCGGGGATTTTTACGTTTTAAGATCTTGGCCATTTGGGCAATCGGCTGCACCGAGCCAATCTCATTATTCACCAGCATTGCCGTCACCAGAACCGTATCCGGCGTAATCAGATTCTCAAAAGCCGAAAGACTGATGACACCGTTTCGGTGAACCGGAACCGTGTCCACTCGCCATCCCTTTTTCGCTAGATTCTTTAAAGTATTCATGGTGGCCGGATGCTCCAGCGGCGTCGTAATAATATGCCGGCCTCTGCCGGCAGCGCACGCGCCCCGGATTGCCAAATTATTGGACTCCGTGCCGCCGGAGGTAAAGTAAATCTCACCGGGAGCCGCCCGCAGCGTATCCGCAATGGCTTCCCTGGCCGCCTTTACCTCTCGCTCCGCCGCAATTCCCAACCGATGCAGAGAGGACGGATTCCCGTAATTTTCCTTCATGACCTGCGCAACCTTATTCGCCACCTGGTCGTAAGGACGTGTGGTTGCGCTGTTATCCAAATATCGTTCCATACTTCTTCCTCCAAACCTCTAAATTGATATTTTAGCATAACCTTTCTTGTTTTTCAACTGTATCTTCCATGTTTTCCGGAAAATTTCCGAAGTCCCACCAATCCATTATATGCAGAAACGGACAAAGTGGACTTGCCGACATAGCTAAAATTTCGGTTTCACCCGTCATTTTCGTCCCGTTTTCAAAAAAAGAGTAGACAAACACATGGAGAATTGTATATAATAAAGGTATGAAACATGACCCAAACGGAGGCAAACCCATGGAACATAAAACCCTGAAAACACTGGAATACAATAAAATTTTAGATATGCTGTCAGGCTTTGCCAAAAACGAGGATACCAGGCTTCGGATTGCAAAACTGGAACCGTCCTCCAATCCCCGGACAGTGGAACAGACCCTGGCGGAGACCGATGCCGCCGTGACGCTGATTTTAAAATACGGTGCACCGGATATTCTGCGCATCTCCAATATTCAAGAGCCTCTTAAACGGCTGCAAATCGGCGGAGTCTTGAATATGGCAGAGCTTTTAAATATTGCCCGGATTCTGAAAAATGCCAGAACATTAAAATCCCTAACCCCGGAGCAATCCGGCGTCCTCTGCGGGTATGTGGAATCCCTGGTCCCCCAAAAGGCCATGGAAGAACGCATCACCGGCGCCATTTTATCGGAAGAGGAAATGGCAGACGGCGCCAGTCCTGAACTGGCTCATATCCGGCGCAAGTCCCGCAGTGCGGCTAACCGCATCAAGAATTCTTTGGATTCTATGATTCATTCGCCCCATTATCAGAAATTTTTGCAAGATCCCATTGTCACCATGCGGAACAACCGCTATGTGGTTCCGGTCAAAGCAGAGCACCGAGGGGATGTACGGGGTATTGTCCATGATATTTCTGCCTCCGGCGGAACGGTTTTCATTGAGCCGGAAGGTGTAGTGAACGCCAACAACGAAC
>CATVQN010000124.1 GCA_958346135.1 uncultured Eubacteriales bacterium
CACCTCCGTGAAATTCTACAGATTATCTTAGCCGTCATAGAATTTTTCATACTTATTATACACAAATTCGGCAATGAAGTCAACATGACTTCCAAAACTTAGCAATATTCCGTATGACTGCATATAAAAAAGCCGGAGTTTTGCCCCGGCATTATTTATATGCAGAAAATTACGGCTTGCGTTCGTTTCTATGCAGTCCCTAAAGTAGGGATGCGTGAAGTAGACGCTGTTTTTAAGGTCTTGCAAAGATTCGTCTTTCGGCGTTTTTGATCCGAGCCTCGGAGGGGGGATTTACGGCTTTTAAGGAGTACGGAATTCCCAGCTGCTCCCACTTGAAGCTGCCTAAGGTGTGATAAGGTAAGACCTCAATCCGCTCCACACTTTTCAGCGTGGAGCAAAATGTCCCCAGCGCATCCAAATCTTCGTCAAAGTCGGTATAACCCGGAACCAAAACATGACGAACCCAAACCGGTTTTCTGATTTCGGAAAGATAGCGTGCCAAATCCAAAATATTGGCGTTATCAGCACCGGTCAGCGTCTTGTGGCGTTCGGCATTCAATTCCTTCAAATCCAGAAGCAAAAGATCCGTCCAACGCATCAATTCCTGAAATTTTGAGAAAAACGGCTCTTCCCGGGTAAAGGGATTTCCGGCGGTGTCGATTACGGTGTGGATTCCCTCGCCTTTGGCCTTTTTTAGAAATTCGGCCAGAAAATCTATCTGCAAAAGCGGTTCGCCGCCGCTGACCGTAATTCCGCCGCCGTTTCTCCAGTAGCTCCGATACCGCAGCGCCCGCTGCAGCAGAGCGTCTGCCGTCATTTCCTGACCCCCGTCGGTTGCCCAGGTGTCAGGATTGTGGCAGTAACGGCACCGCATTTTACAGCCCTGCATAAAGACAATAAATCTTACACCGGGGCCGTCTGCGGCGCCAAAGCTTTCTGTAGAGTGAATGTATCCGTTCATGGCTGTCCCCGCTTACAAAGAGCTGTGGCAGGTTCTTGAAATGACATCAAGCTGCTGCTCACGGGTCAGGTCAATAAACTTCACTGCATAACCGGAGACACGAATGGTAAAGTTGGCGTATTCCTCTTTTTCGGGGTGCTCCATTGCATCAATCAGCTTTTCCTTGCCAAATACGTTTACATTCAGATGATGTGCGCCATGATCAAAATATCCGTCTAAAACATTTACCAGGTTGGACACCTGCTCGGCTTCTCCGTGCCCCAGAGCATCGGGATTGATGGTTTGGGTGTTGGAAATACCGTCCAGCGCATATTCATAGGGCAGCTTTGCAACCGAGTTTAATGATGCAAGCAGTCCGTTCTGCTCTGCACCGTAGGAGGGATTTGCGCCCGGAGATAACGGTGCACCGGCCTTTCGCCCGTCCGGAAGGGAGGCGGTTGCCTTGCCGTATACCACATTCGAGGTAATGGTAAGAATGGAGGTAGTCGGTTCCGAATTTCGGTAAGTGTGGCATTTTTTGATTTTCCCCATAAAGGTTTTCAAAAGCCATACCGCAATATCGTCCGCTCGGTCATCATCGTTGCCGTAGCGGGGAAAGTCGCCGGTGGTTTCAAAATCCTCGGCAATGCCGTCCTCGTCCCGAATCACACGCACCTTGGCATATTTAATTGCCGAAAGAGAGTCAACCACATGGGAGAATCCGGCAATTCCGGTGGCAAAGGTGCGGCGTACATCCGTATCAATCAATGCCATCTCAGCAGCTTCATAGTAGTATTTATCATGCATATAGTGAATGATGTTCAGAGTGCGGACATAGACTCTGGCCAGCCATTCCATCATTTTTTCGTATTTTTCAATGACCTCGTCATAGTCCAGATATTCTGAAGTAATGGCGGGATAATCCGGTCCCACCTGTGCCTTGGTCTTGGCGTCCACGCCGCCGTTGATGGCGTAGAGAAGACATTTTGCCAGATTGGCTCTTGCACCGAAGAACTGCATCTCTTTTCCGGTCTGGGTAGCAGATACGCAGCAGCAGATTGCGTAGTCATCACCCCATACCGGACGCATCACATCATCATTTTCGTATTGAATGGAGCTGGTGCGTACCGAGATAGCGGCCGAATACCGTTTAAAGGCCTCCGGCAGTGCCGGGGAATACAGCACGGTTAAATTCGGTTCCGGAGAAGGCCCCATGTTCTCTAAGGTGTGGAGAAACCGAAAATCGTTCTTGGTTACCATGGAACGTCCGTCTACGCCTTTGCCGCCCACATTCAGAGTTACCCATACCGGATCACCGGAGAACAGCTCATTATAGGCGGGAATCCGGGCAAATTTGACCATGCGGAATTTCATAACCATATGGTCAATCAGTTCCTGCGCCTCTTTTTCAGTCAGAGTTCCGTTTTCTAAATCCCGCTGAATATAAATATCTAGAAAAGTAGAAATCCGGCCGACGCTCATGGCGGCGCCGTTTTGGGTTTTGATTGCGGCAAGATAGCCGAAATACAGCCACTGACAAGCCTCTTTGGCATTGCCGGCCGGTTGGGAAATGTCAAAGCCGTAAGACTGTGCCATAACCTTCATTTCCTTTAAGGCGTTGATTTGCATTGAGAGCTCTTCGCGCTGGCGAATTTCTTCTTCGAACATGGATTCGCTTTCGCAGTTGGCAAAATCCTCTTTCTTTTTCTCGATCAGCATATCAATTCCGTAAAGGGCAACCCGGCGGTAGTCTCCCACGATTCTGCCCCGGCCGTAGGTGTCGGGGAGTCCAGTAACAATCTTATTCTTCCGAACTGCACGCATTTCCGGTGTGTAAACGTCAAAGACCCCCTGATTATGGGTTTTGTGATATTGGGTAAAAATTTTGTGAAGCTCGGGATCGGGTTCATAGCCGTAGGTGCTGCAAGCTTCTTCCGCCATTTTAATGCCGCCGAAGGGCATAAACGCACGCTTTAAGGGCTTGTCCGTCTGAAGTCCGACAATCTGCTCCAAATCCTTCATGCTTTCATCAATATATCCCGGAGCATGTGCGTTGATCCCGGTGACAATGTGCGTGTCCATATCCAGCACACCACCCTTTGCACGTTCTTCCTTCTGCAGCTCCTGGAGTTTGCCCCACAGCCTGTTTGTTGCCTCGGTCGGCCCTTCTAAGAAGCTCTCGTCACCGTCATAGGGTGTATAGTTATCCTGAATAAAATCACGCGTATCAATATCGTCACGCCATTTTACGCCTTTGAATCCGTGCCATTGCTTAAAATCTGTCATAAAAACCTCCTTGTCTTATCGCAAATCGTTAAAAACGATCAATTAGCTTTAACTAACTTTCTTCAAAAAAGGAAAGGAAATCCATCATTTATTTCCCATCTATTCTTTTTCGACATTTTCGATTCTAACATATCGGATTCACCTTGTCAATTGCGGAAAAGCAATTTCGTATATATGTAAAAAACCCCGGCAATTGCTGGGGTTTTGTTTGGGTATAATTACGTGGAATAAGGCAAATGACGGCGAAAAAACGGCACAATCCGAATCCTGAAGCTTTATTTTATCAATCTTGGGGCATATGTCTTTTTAGGTGCTCCTTCAACTTTTGAAAGCTCACATCACTAATATCATGCTCAATTTTACAGCTGTCCTCATAGGCAGTCTTTTCATCTACACCGAGGGCAATTAAAATTTTCGCAATCACCAAATGCCGTTCGTATACCTTTTCGGCAATGGCAAGTCCCTTGTCGGTCAGAGAGATATTTCCCTCATGGTCTACGGTGACATAGCCCTCTTCCCGGAAGGATTTCATGGCTACCGAAACACTGGGCTTCGTGAAATTCAGCTGGTTGGCAACATCAATACTGCGGACGTAGCCGTGTTTGTTCTTGAGCATCAAAATGGCCTCAAGATAGTTTTCTGCGGATTCCTGGATTTTCATAAGCCGCCCTCCTCTTTCGGTAAGATTGGATTTATTATAGCATACTGCGTTCACAAAGTCAAACCTAAGCTTTTTGTAACAATTTATAAAAAAATTGGAAAAGGGTATTGACAAGATGCGTTAGTTGTGTTAAACTAACCGACAAAGGTTAGATAATACTAACTGAAAGCTTTCCAAGATAGAAAGCGGAAAGAGGTAGATAGGAATGCCTTTGACACTTGCAAATATTGGTGAGGAAAATATTATCCGAAGAATCGGCGGGAATCCGGAAGTACGAAAGCATTTGGAAAATCTGGGATTTGTCGTAGGCGGCAGTGTAAAAATTATTAGCCGGATCGGCGGCAATGTGATTGTAAATGTGAAGGAATCCAGAATTGCCGTCAGCCGAGAGCTGGCACAGAAAATTATGATATAGTTGATTGTTTGCATGAAGGAGGAAGTTGAATGAAAACCTTAAAAGAGACAAAGGTGGGAAAGTCAGTGAAGGTGGTCAAGCTGCACGGGGAAGGTGCGGTGAAACGCCGGATTATGGATATGGGGATTACCAAAGGCGTAGAGGTGCACGTCCGCAAGGTGGCGCCCTTGGGGGATCCTGTGGAAGTAACGGTGCGCGGTTATGAGCTATCTCTGCGTAAGGCGGATGCGGAAATGATAGAGGTGGAATAGGAAGGAGCATTATGCCTTCTGGTTAGTCGATTCTAACCATAAGTTAGTTTTTTCTAACTAATAGTAAAAAAGAAAGGATGTCGAAAATGAATTTTCGGATTGCTCTTTCAGGAAACATCAATTGTTGGAAATCCACGTTGTTTAATGCGCTGTCCTGCTCTAACGAGTTTGTGGGGAATTTGCCGGGGG
>CATVQN010000125.1 GCA_958346135.1 uncultured Eubacteriales bacterium
AAGTAAAAAGAAACGAAGAGAGAAAATGAACCTACAAGGAAAGGACGATAAAGAGGAAAAAAAGGACGCCGCAGGACATTCCGGTACGGATAACGAAAAGATTCGGGAAATGTCTGCGGTGGCGGTAAAGAGTGGTCAGCAAAGAATTTATTGCATGAGTATCATCGGTGAAATTGAAGGTCATACCATCCTGCCGCCCCAGAGCAAAACCACCAAATATGAACACATGATTCCCGAATTGGTGCGCATCGAGGAGGAGGACGATATTGACGGACTGTTGCTTTTGCTCAACACCATGGGCGGCGATGTGGAGGCGGGGCTTGCCATTGCCGAGATGATTGCCGGAATGAGCAAACCAACTGTTTCATTGGTTTTGGGCGGCGGCCACAGTATTGGCGTGCCTCTGGCGGTCTCAGCCAAATATTCTATGATTGTGCCATCGGCAACCATGACCATTCATCCAATTCGTACCAACGGTACTGTGATCGGCGTTTTGCAGACATTCCAGTATTTTAATAAAATACAGGAGCGGCTGACGGATTTTGTGACCCGAAATTCCAAGATTGATAAAGATCGTTTTTCGGCACTGATGCTGGAGACAAAAAAAATTGCAAATGACGTGGGAACCATACTGTTCGGGGAGGAAGCGGTAGAGTGCGGACTGATTGACGCAGTGGGCGGAATCTCAGATGCTATAGGGAAACTACGGGATATGATTACTGAAAAATCCAAAAAATAACAGGAATAAATCCTTAAAAAATTTAAAATATAGCTTGACAGAACGCTTTTTTGTCTGTATAATTGTGGGAGTAGAAATTTTTACCTTGACATCTTAGTGTTGACCATACTTGGAGGGAGGGTAGTAACCATGGCAGAAATCAGAGTCAAAGACAACGAGTCACTGGACAGTGCACTCCGTCGGTTTAAGCGTTCTTGCGCAAAGGCAGGTGTTCTATCTGAGGTCAGAAAGAGAGAGCACTATGAAAAGCCCAGCGTAAAGCGGAAAAAGAAATCCGAAGCGGCAAGAAAGCGTAAATACAGATAATATGCGGGCGGGGATTTCCCCGCCCTTTTGTTTTGTCAAACATTGCGGGAGGCGGCATATGCAAAAAAGAGAGAATACAGCGAAATTCGGACCGGCGGGAAATGCGGAGAGCTTTTTTGAGGCCGGTCACAAATCCAGCCTGGAGGCGCCGGCATGGGTCCGTGAACATGGCCTTGGCTGCTATGAATACCAGTGCGGTCATGGCGTCCGTATTTCAGACGATGCGGCGCAGCTTTTGGGAGAGCGGGCCAAGGCTTCGGGAGTGCTTCTGTCGGTACACGCGCCGTATTATATCAGCCTTTCTTCGGTAGAGGCGGAAAAGCGTGAGAGGAGTATTGCCTATATTCTCCGTACCCTGCAGGCGGCGCAGCAGATGGGTGCAGATCGGGTGGTGGTGCACTCCGGCTCCTGCGGGAAAATCACCCGCAGAGAGGCGCTGAATCTTGCCAAGGACACGCTGTACCGGGCGCTGGATGCTGCGGAGATTCAGGGGTTTGGCGGAATTTATCTTTGCCCGGAGACTATGGGAAAGGTGAACCAGCTGGGAACGGTAGAAGAGGTCGTTGCGCTTTGCAGCATGAGCGATAGACTGCTCCCCACCATTGACTTTGGGCATGTCAATGCCCAAACCCGAGGTGGATTGAAGGAAAAGAAGAATTTTGCTGAGGTTTTGGAGTTGATGGCGAAAAAGCTAAATTCTTATCAATCCCGGTGTTTTCATGCGCATTACAGCAGAATTGAGTACACGAATGCGGGAGAGAAAAAACATCATACCTTTGCAGAAACGGAGTATGAACCGGAATTTGAACCGCTGGCAGAGCTTTTGGCCGAGCAGGGACTCTCCCCCAGAATCATCTGTGAATCTGCCGGGACCCAAACAGAGGATGCGGTAGCCATACAGGAAATTTATTTAAAGTATAAAAAGGTTGGGACAGAAGATGAAAAATAAACTGAAAACACTTTTTAAGACTGTGGATGCGGTGCTTTTGACTTCCGCCCATAATCTCCGGTATTTTACCGGTTTTCGGGGCGGTGAAGGGATTGCCTTGATAACCGAAAATGCCCGCTGTCTCTTTGTGGACTCCCGCTATACCGTAGCGGCGCAGGCAGAGGCGCCGGAGTTTGACGTTATCGAATACGGCGGCGGCAGACGAAACACAGAAATCGGTCAAAGGCTTAAGGAGCTGGCGGTGAAGCGTTTGGGCTTTGAGGATCATTTTCTGACGGTACAGGAATATCAAGCTTTTCAGGCGGCGTGGGACGAGATAGTGTGGCAGGGCTGCTCCAAAGAATTAGAGCAGATGAGGATGGTCAAGGACGAGGCTGAGCTTGGCTATCTGCGCCGTGCCGAACAAATCGGGGTGGAGGCTTATTTGGCCGTGCTTCCCATGATAAAGCCCGGTGTAACCGAAAACGAGATTGCGGCCGAACTGGAATATCAGATGCGAAGGCGGGGGGCATCCGGAACTTCTTTTGAAACCATTGTGGTTTCGGGGGTAAAATCCAGTATGCCCCACGGGAAGCCGGACGAAAAAAAGATAGAAATGGGCGACTTTGTCACCATGGATTTTGGCTGCCGGTTCGGAGGCTACTGCTCCGATATGACCCGAACCGTAGTGGTGGGAAAGGCGTCAGAGGAACAGCACCGCATTTATGAGACGGTACAAAGAGCACAACAGACCGGTCTTGATACCATTCGAGCAGGGATTTCCGGAAAAGAGGCGGATGATGCAGCGAGAGCGGTGATTGAGAAGGCGGGTTACGGCCGGTATTTCGGTCATAGTCTGGGGCACGGCGTGGGACTTTTGATTCATGAGCTTCCCAATCTTTCGCCGATGTCCGAAATTTTACTGGAACCGGGGATGGTTGTAACCTGTGAACCGGGAATCTATATTCCCGGCCTGGGGGGCGTTCGGATTGAGGATATGGTTTGCGTGACCGAAGGCGGAATCGAAAATCTGACCCGGCTCTCCAAGGAGCTGACAGAGCTTTAGCGTCGATTATGAGTTTTTTGAAAAAATATCTTGCTTTTTTTGGCAGTTTAGTATAAAATGAAAACGAGTATATTTGAAGGAGGTTGCACCAATGATAAGTGCAGGTGATTTTAGAAACGGTCTTACGTTTGAATATGACGGAAATGTCTACCAGGTGGTAGAATTTCAGCATGTAAAGCCGGGAAAGGGTGCTGCGTTTGTAAGAACCAAGATGAAGAATGTTATGACGGGCGCAGTGGTAGAGCGTACCTTTAATCCCACCGAAAAAGTAGAACCCGCTCGTATTGAGAGAAAGGAAATGGAATATCTCTATGAGGACAGCGGCCTTTACTACTTCATGGATCAGGAAACCTATGACCAGATTCCGCTGAGCCAGGATCAGTTAGGCGATGCTCTGAAGTTTGTGATGGAGAATATGACGGTAAAAATCCTCTCCTACAAGGGGAATGTATTTGCGGTAGAGCCGCCCACCTTTGTGGAGATGAAGGTTACCGAAACCGAACCCGGTGTGAAGGGAAATACTGCGACGAACGTAACAAAGCCGGCTACCGTAGAATCCGGGGCGGTGATTACGGTTCCCATGTTTGTCAACGAGGGGGATACCATTCGTATCGATACCCGTACCGGGGAATACATGGAGAGAGTTTAAGACAGAAACTTATAAATATTATAAAGGAACAGAGGTGCTAAATCATGTCTGAAATTGCAAACCGTGCGGCTTATTTAAAAGGATTGGCAGACGGCTTAAAGCTGGATACCGAAACCACCGAAGGAAAGCTGCTGGACGGAATTTTAAATCTTCTGGGCGATGTAGCCGAGGAACTGGAGCTGCTGGACAGCGAGCAGGGATTCATTGCTGATAAAATCGACGAGATGGAGGATGTGATCGGGATGATCGGCGATGAGGCCTTTGGCGCTTACGACGATGATGACGATGATATGTACACCTTGGTATGTGAACATTGCGGTGCGGAGATTGATTTGACCGGTGATGACTTGGACGATATTGCGGACGGCGTTTTCAAATGTCCGCAGTGCGGCGAAGTGATTGAACTGGATCTTGGCGACTGCGACTGCGACTGCGGCTGCGATCACGAACACTAAGGTATCAAAGAATCAAAAACGCCGGAAAACTCCCGGCGTTTTTGGTTTTGAGAGAAAACCTACAATTTTCCATGAAAAATCTTTAGAAATCCTCTTGACACAGCATAAGCTTTATGCTATAATACATTTGTCATGCGGGAGTGGCTCAGTGGTAGAGCGTCACCTTGCCAAGGTGAACGTCGCGAGTTCGAATCTCGTCTTCCGCTCCATGAACAGTCCGCAAATGCGGGCTGTTTTTGTTATATAGGAAATTATAAAATTGATGGATAAAATAAAATGAAATAGGAAGCGGCGGCATCGGAATCTGTAAAGTCGGTTTTGTATTCCTTATAGCAGCAGCGCTTTCGTCTATGAGTACGGTGTAGAGGAGAATGAACGTGAAATTATGGAAAGCATTTTGGAAGCTGAATCTCTATCATATTTTGTTTATGCTGCTGGCGTTGTTTTTGGTGGTTCCCTGCTGGACCATGGTGGAAAAAGCGCCTGTGGCCTTTAGTGTGCTGACGTCGCTGATTTACGGCGGTGCCATCTATTCTATTGGCTGGAACTACGGCCGGCTGGATGCAAGGAATATTCCCGGTTTTTATCCGGATA
>CATVQN010000126.1 GCA_958346135.1 uncultured Eubacteriales bacterium
ATGCCGGCTCTCCCTGCCCGATATTGCAAAATTGGAAATTTCATAGCGGGCATAGCCTGCCTTTTCCAAGCTATCTACACATAAGTCATACATTTCCCGCTGCATATCATCGTCCGGAAGCCCTGGCCGCATTTCAAAAAACGGCGTCCCCTCTTCTATCCTCAAACCATAGCAGGAAAGGTGCTCCGGCCGCAGTAAAATCACATTTTGCAGCGTTTCTATCCACATAGCAAGCGTCTGACCGGGGAGTCCGTACATCAGATCAAGCGAGATATTTTCAAAGCCTGCGTCTCTGGCGTTTTGAAAGCACCTAAGAAACTCTTTGTAGTTATGGATTCTGCCGAGGCGCTTTAGCATTTTATCATCAGTAGACTGCAGCCCGATACTCAGACGGTTAAAGCCCGCCCGGCGAAGTTTTTTAAATCCCTCAAAATCCATGGTGCCCGGATTGCATTCTACTGTGATTTCACAATCCGATGACGTGGAATAATGGTTTTTAATCTGTGCAAGTAGCGCAGTGAGCCGATCTGCACCGAGAAAGGTTGGAGTACCGCCGCCGAAATAGACAGAGTCCACACGCTCTGAAGAAGAATACTGGGCAATCTCCTGCTTGAGTGCATCACAGTAAGGATCCATCCATGCATTTTTTCCCGCATAGGAATTGAAATCGCAGTATAAGCACTTCTGCTTACAAAAGGGGATATGCAAATAAATTCCAAGCGACATCCGTTTCCCTCCTTAAAATCAACCGCCGACTCAAAAGAGCCGGCGGACACAAACACTAATCCAGTTTCAAAACGGACATAAACGCCTCCTGGGGAACCTCCACAGAGCCGACCTGACGCATCCGCTTCTTTCCTTCCTTCTGCTTTTCCAAAAGCTTGCGTTTTCGGGTGATGTCACCGCCATAGCATTTGGCAAGCACGTCTTTTCGCATGGCACGCACCGTCTCACGGGCAATAATTTTCCCGCCGATGGCCGCCTGAATCGGAACCTCAAAAAGCTGTCTGGGAATAACGTCCTTCAATTTTTCCGCCATTCTCCGGCCACGGCTGTAGGCTCTGTCCTTGTGGACAATAAAGGAGAGTGCATCCACCATTTCGCCATTGAGCAGCATATCCAGCTTTACCAGCTCTGCCGGCGCAAAGCACTTAAATTCATAGTCAAAAGACGCATAGCCACGGGTTCGGGATTTTAACGCATCAAAAAAATCATAGATGATTTCGTTGAGGGGTAAATCGTAATTGAGGGTGACCCGTGTATCATCCAGATAGGTCATATCCAGGTACGTCCCCCGACGTTCCTGGCAGAGCTCCATAATGCTCCCGACGTATTCCTTGGGCGTCATAATGGAGGCCTTTACAATCGGCTCCATCATCGAATCGATTTCAGACGGACTCGGGAGATTGGTGGGATTATCAATCATCAGCTCCGTCCCATCGGTTTTGATCACTTTATATTCCACGGAAGGAGCGGTGGTTACCAAATCCAGATTATATTCTCTCTCCAAACGTTCCTGAATAATTTCCATATGCAGCAGTCCCAAAAATCCGCAGCGGAATCCAAATCCAAGTGCCACAGAGGTCTCTGCATCAAAGCGGAGAGAGGCATCGTTAAGCTGCAGCTTTTCCAGGGCTTCTCTTAGATCGTCATATCTTGCGCCGTCCGCAGGATAAATACCGCAGTATACCATGGGCTTGACCTCTTTGTAACCGGGCAGCGGTTCCGCAGCGCCGTTTTCCACCGTGGTTACCGTATCGCCCACATGCACATCCCGGACATTTTTAATGCTGGCCGAAATATAACCAACCTCACCGGCAGAAATCTCGCCGGCCGGAAGCATTCCGTTAGGATGCAGATATCCGGTCTCTACCACCTCGAACACGGCATTGGTTGCCATCATACGAATCTGGGTTCCGGCTTTTAAGGTTCCGTCCATCACACGGACATAAACAATGACGCCCTTATAAGGATCATAGTAAGAATCAAAAATCAACGCCTTCAGCGGAGCGTTTTCATCACCACCCGGCGGCGGAATCAGCTCCACAATCTTTTCCAGAACAGCAGGAATATTCGTCCCGTTTTTCGCAGAAATAAGCGGCGCATCCTCGCCGTCAATGCCAATGACGTCCTCGATTTCTTTCTTGATCTCCTCCGGACGTGCAGAGGGCAGATCAATCTTATTGATGACCGGCACCAGCTCCAGATCGTGTTCTAATGCCATATAGGTATTGGCAAGGGTCTGCGCCTCAATTCCCTGGGCGGCATCCACCACCAATACGGCGCCTTCACAGGCCGCAAGGCTTCTGGAAACCTCATAGTTAAAATCCACATGACCGGGGGTATCAATTAAGTTTAAGGTATATTCTTCGCCGTCTTTAGCCCTATACAAAAGCCGAACGGCACGGGCCTTAATGGTAATACCCCGTTCACGCTCTAAGTCCATATTATCAAGGATCTGCGCCTGCATTTCCCGCTGGGTCAGTGCGCCGGTTGCCTCTAAAAGCCGGTCGGCAAGGGTGCTTTTTCCGTGATCGATATGTGCAATAATTGAAAAATTTCGTATTTTATCTTGATGATTGTGCATTCCGCTTCCTCCAAATTGATGAAACTCCGATGTTATTTTATCATATTTTTTAAAAAATAGCAAGACTCCCAAACGGAGAACTTTTCCATACGCCAAAGTCGCTTCAAAATCGCTGTCAAAAAAGAGGCCGGTTTCAAACGAAGAAGTTCTTCGGCTGTCCCTGCCTCTTTTTCCATTCATTATTCTGTTAAAGCGTTTTTGCTGTTGAGCAGATTCTGAATCCGATACATAAACAGCGCAACTTCGATTCGGCTGGCATTTCCCTGAGGATTGATCCAGCCGTCACCGTAACCGCTCATCAGTCCGGCACTGACACAGGCCGCCATGGCATCACGGGCATAGAAATCAATGGAGTCCTTATCCAAAAACTGATTCAGCTCCGCCGTATTCGGGATCGCCGTCAGCACGCCTTCGTCATGAAGAACCCGATAAGCCAGAGTCGCCATATCCTGGCGCTTAATCTGATTATCCGGATCAAAGAGGTTATTGCCGTATCCGGAGGCAATGCCCAGCGCTTTTGCCATTCCGATTTCGTTGTAGTAATAGGTTCCCGGATACACGTCGTCAAAATTGTCTGTAAAAGGAGCCGTCTTACCTAAAATACGCAGCAGCAATACTGTGTTATCGGCACGGGTAATATAGGAATCCGGATCAAATTCCGTCTCGCTCCGGCCTCGGATAATTCCCTGGGAGGCCAGGGCGTTAACAGCATCCATAGCCCACCAATAATCGTTCATATCCGTAAATTTATTCACATAAACACCGTCAGAGGGCTTGTCCTCTCCCGCCGTCTCGGTAAGCGGCGGAGCGGATTCCTTAGGCGGCTCCTCTTGCGCAGCATCTTCATTCTCCGTGGCCTCAGTTTCTCCAACCGATGCCGATTCCTGAGCGTTTACCTCCTGCATCAGCTGGTAGATGGAGGGGTTATCTAAAAAGGTGTGATAGGTAAACATACAATAGCCGGAGATATTTTTGTTCCCTCGGCCTATAGATATGTGCTGTTTAAGCTCATTGGTGCCGTTTTCTCCGGTCCATGCCGTAAGGGTACTGGAGGTCGTCCGATAGGCGCCCTCTCCGATATAGAGCCGGACATCGGTATCTTTTACCAGGTTGGACCACCAATCCGTCAGGACGGAATAATCCGCAATTTCGTAGCCGATGTTCCAGTAGATCTGGGGCATAATGTAGTCAACCCATCCATTTTCGACCCAGGCTTTGGAATCGGCGTAGATGGTGTTATACGAACCGCCGCCGGAAGTGGCGCTGCCGCCGGGAACATCGGATGCATTGGCCCAGATTCCTCTGGGGCTGATGCCGAACTGAATCTCAGGTTTTACCTGGTGCACCGCCGTATCCATTTGCTGAACCAGCTTATTTACCATAGCACGACGCCAGTCGCCTTTGTCGGGATACTGCGCCTGATAAAAGGAATAGGTCACATCGTCGTTAAATTCGCCCTCCGGATAGAAGTAGTCGTCCATGTGCAAACCGTCTACATCATAGTTTTTTACGATCTCCACCGCACCGTCAACAATCAACTGAATCGAGGCGCTGTCACCGGGGTTATAATACATTTTTCCGTTGGAATCGGTAATGACCAATTCCGGATGTAAAACGGCCGGATTGTTCGCAGACAGCCGGTTATTGTCCGCAGAGGAGTTGGTAATCCGATAGGGATTGATCCAGGCGTGAAGCTCCATTCCCCGGCTGTGTGCCTCTTCTATGGCAAATGCAAGCGGATCAAAACCGCCGTTTGGGGCGACTCCCTGGGTTCCGGTCAGATACCGAGACCATGGAAAAATCTCAGAGGCGTAAAGAGCGTCACCGGACGGTCGTACCTGAAGGAAAACCGCATTAAAGCCCATTGCCTTGCAATGATCCATAATGGAAATCATTTCTCTTTTTAATACGTCAGGATCGGTGGTCTGGGTGCAGGGATAATCGATATTGGCCACGGTCGATACCCAAACACCCCGCAGTTCGTCCCATTTTGCGGAAACAGACTGCTCTTTTCCGGGTACATCAAAAATGCTGATGCTGATTGCGGTACAAAGTATTAAAACCAGCATTCTCAGTGAAAAATTATATTTTTTCATAGTATTGAAAGCACTCCTTTGTTTGATAATCCC
>CATVQN010000127.1 GCA_958346135.1 uncultured Eubacteriales bacterium
ATCTTTTTCGAGTCGACCTCACCCTTGGAAAGCAAGACAACCGTCTCCACATGCTCATTATTGTCCAAACTCAAGTTCATATCTTCCTCAATAATGGGAAGCCTAAAACGAATGGATTTTAACCACTGGCCGTTAGGCTGGCGATCTTCATGAATCTGAATTTCAGAGATGAGCGTTTCCATTACTCGACGCCGTTCCACATCATTCATGGCTGAATACAATTTATCAAAATACATCAATACCTTGTAGATGTTATCACCGGTCAATTTCTCAGCTTCAATCGCCTGTCTTTTGGCTCTTGCCTCAATCATTTGCGATTCTTCATCTTCTATCTTATCATACATCCGATAAAGACGATCATCAAGATCTGCTTTCCGTTTGAGATAGTGACGATCATCAGGGTCAAGGGAATCTATTTCTTCCATCAGTTTCGATTTTATGGAATAGAACTGACGTAGCTGCTTTTCATGGTTTGCAATCTCCTGATCCAACACTGAAGTATCAACTTTCATATTGATTTTTTCCTGCATCATAGACGCAAATTTAGGCTTGCTAACCAATGCCACAATAACCTCTGCCACCGCATCGTCTAACAGTTCCTCCCGAATCTGCTTTTTGTACGCGCATTTGTGCCCCCGTGTCATGGTACGATGCTTACAGCCATAATAATAAAAATCCTTGTACTTTGTACCATCTTTTTTATGCTTGATACACTTATTTCCGTACATCCCTGCGCCGCAAATCGGACACTTCACAATGCCTGAAAGCAGGTGGGTTCTGGTATCTTTGCCTTTGTTCACATGCTCATATTTTTTGGCTTGGGCAAGTAACTTAATCTGTGCGGCCTGCCAGGTTTCTTCAGAAATAATAGCTTCATGCAATCCATCTACCAGCAAATAATCATCTTGCTCAACAAGATGATAATCGTTTCTGGTTCCATGAACTTTTTCTGTTCTTCTGCGTCCATAAGCGATTTTCCCACAGTACACTGGATTTTTTAGAATCAAGCGAATTAAATGAGCATCGAACAAAGGGTTCTTGCCATTCTGCCGTTGGATTTTTCGTATTCCATGATTCTCCAGATATTTTGCAATGCCATTGGAGCCGATGTCTGTATTAACATACTGATCATAAATCACTCTGATTGCAGCCGCTTCTTCCTCGTTGATCTGCAACTCTCCATCAATAAGCTGATAGCCATAGGGGGCAAACCCTCCATTCCACTTTCCTTCTCTGGCTTTCTGGATACGCCCCTCCATTGTTTGGACACGAATATTTTCACGCTCAATCTCAGCAACCGCAGAGAGAACCGAAATCATCAGTTTACCGGCATCCTTAGAAGAATCAATTCCGTCCTCAACACAGATAAGGTTTACCCCAAAATCCTGCATAACCTGTAAAGTTGAAAGCACATCCGCCGCATTTCTTCCAAAACGAGAAAGTTTAAAAACAAGAACAAAGGAAACGCCGTCTTTTCCCGACTTAATATCATCCATCATTTGATTGAACTGTATCCGTCCCTCAATGGATTTTCCAGATTTTCCGGCATCCTCATATTCTCTAACAATCTCATAATCGTTATAATCAGCAAAGGCTTTTATCCTGGACTTCTGGGCATCCAGAGAATATCCGTCAATCTGCATTGTCGTTGACACTCTTTTATAGGTATACACTTTCACTCTTTCTCTGTTCATATTCAACCTCACTCATAGTGCCACAACAATGCACTACTTAATTGTTATTCGTTTTTGTCTTAACACCTAAGTCGAATTTATTTGATGCTGCTCTACAGAGCTGCACACTTCTTCGTCAGGTGTTTGGACTTGATTATCACGATACAATTATATCATGCGGCCTTTTGGTTTTCAATGCTTTCTTGCTTTAAAGCGCTAAATTCTTTTGACTTTTTTATCTTCGGCGGTTCTGGCAAATTATCAATATCCAATTCGTCTGCATACTTCTCAATCAAGTTAGCAAGTAAATCTGCAAAACCGCTCCATTCATCTCCCATAGGCTACCTCCATAGATAGAAAAAGCCAGCCTCCTACCACATCATCACACCTTTCTATATCAAAAAGAAGTGCTGCACCGGAATAGTCCAGTGCAGCACCGCTTTAATCTTATTTTTGATACCGTATTATCTGGACAGCAGGACTGCCCATCAGCACACCCCCGGTACTGGGAATATTCAAGCCGGTTTAGGGTTTCCAGCCAGATGGCTGCTGAACCGCCGCATACCGCCGATAGGTGGTTGACACCATATTCGCAGTAAGTTTCGGTGAGTGGCACGGTTTCTTATGCTGCGTGTTATGGCACTTTCCAGCCCACCACAGGCCGGTTATCAGCCACCAAATAACCGCTCGGCCCCTTTGATGTCATCGTGTTGACGGATGCTCTGACCATCCGCAGGGGGTCTTGGCGTTTGTGCTATGTGATGCTCGGCGCAGCACTCAAAAACTTGAATACTGGATATGAACGGTTGCCCGCTGTTTGTCAAGGTTCCATGAGTGAAAAGGGAAGATTTCCCCTTTCACTATAAAGGACTGGGAACGGGCAAAAGTTGTTATCACGCAGCCAGCTTTTTCTGAATTTTCTTCAGTGCCACCTTTGCGGAACGCATCACGGTTGACTTATTGCTTCCCTCCATTTTTGCGATCTCCATGTATGTATACCCGTAGGCAAAATGGAGCAAGAAGCGCCGCCGCTGTTTCGGAGTAAACTCATTGAGAGCTTCCTGGATTTCATGCAAAGTCCTTATGCGCTCATAGGTCTGCTCCAGCGTTTCCGTAGATACTTCAAAGATCAGGCAGGTATCCCAGGAACGGGCATCACGGTGTCTAAAATCCGCCTTGCGCTGACGTTCAACTTCACGCTCGTAATCAACAAATACCTGATAGATTTCACGGGATACCTCAACCGTAACCGGGATTCCATTTTCATCCAAAATCGTAACTCTGCACATTGGATACTCCTTATGCGGCTTCATCCAGCCGCACCAGAATGCCGTCAAGAAAAGGAGCATCCTCACAGGTGTCATTCTGCATCATGCAGGCACAGCAGCACGGGCAGGGCGCAGGCTCGTCCTCTGCCAAAATGACAACTGCTTCACCGGGTTGTAATTTAATGACTCGTACCAATTTTTCCATCTTATAACCTCCAAAATTATATTGAGGGCTTGTCCCTCTACTTATCGGAGATGCCAGAGGGGAAAAATTAAGGAGTAGAAGAAATTTTTTGAAAAACTCTATTACTGAATAGACAAAAGTAACGACAGCATCTCAACTTGTGGGATGCTGCCGTTGCTTTTACCTATCCATCAGATAAACACGGAGCCGTTTATAAACTCTGTGCATCAAATCTGTTACCGCCGCCGGACTACAACCAAACATCGTTGCAATCTCTTTGCATTGATACCCTTTCCAAAAATAAAGCTCAATGACTTGCCGCTGCCGGTCGGTTAAATGCCGTAAACCCTCCGCCAATCGCTCATTCTGTATGGTATCTATGAAGTCCCGGATTTCACACTGGACTGTAAAATCTTCTTGTATGTAGAAGCAGCGCTCCTGGAACGTCAATTCCTCACTCATACTCTCAAGAGAATTACAGTGATACCGGTACTTGCGATCTGAATTGCTCAATAGACGATCTTCCTCTTTTAAGACCGCCACCCAATATTCTTCGGTCAATGCCGTATGCTCCTTTCATCAGTTTTTGGGCAGAAACTGATAAAAGGCGGGCCACGGCATCTATACCCATCGGGGGATTCTCCTAAAAATCGATAAACAAAAACGCCAGGAAGCTGTTGAAACTTCCTGGCGCTCAAACACTCCGTTTGATATGGGGATTCATAATGCTGTTTTAATATATACTCTAGTGCGGTTTTTAGAGCGGAAAGCTGTGCTTTGAAAATACCAATTTTTTTGGTATTATCCTCGGTCTATTCTTATGTTCTGGATAAAGAAAAATGCCCATGACCTTCTCCGACAGCTAGTCACAGGCAGTAACTCAATTAAACCCTGCTGTGAAAAGCCGTTTTTTTTATTGGCTATCAACAGGGCTTAATTCAATTCAAGTTAAATTATAAAAATCGGCATAGTAGCACGTTTTCTATACATACTTTAGAGTGATTCCTTTTCGCTTATCGGTACGATAGAATATATTTGAGGTGAGCCACTATGCCGGAAGATAAGCTTAAGTTTTTGGGTGACCGCATTCGCTCGGCACGAAAAGACTGTGGATTGACCCAACAGGCGCTGGCTGATCAGGCTGATTTGGCGGTTAAGACCATTCAAGACGTAGAACGAGGGAGAAAGAATACAACTTATGAAACCCTTTGCCAGCTAATTGAGCGGTTGGGGATTTCTCCTAATTCACTGTTCCCATCGCAGATGTCCCCGGAAGATGAAGCAATCCAACGCTTTATAGGTAAATTTAGGGCTTGCGATCCTGAAAACCAGGAGATCCTCCTCAGTACATTGGATTTTCTGGCTGAAAAACTGTTGGCTCGTCAACATACATCTGAATCAGACAGTTCCAAGTGAACCAGCAGACAAGAAATTCTTGTTTCTGCTGGTTTTTATTTTATCTCTCAAAAATGGACGGAAATTCTTTCGATATTCAATAGGAAAAATTATTTTAATGTCTTGTTCGACAAAATTCTTCTTTCATAGAAAAAGCCAGCAGGTAAAAGACTTTACCCACTGGCTTTT
>CATVQN010000128.1 GCA_958346135.1 uncultured Eubacteriales bacterium
GTCTTGTATTCCTTACTGTCGATATAGATATCATAATCCGTCGTATCAACCACAAGCTCAGGTCTGCCCGTTATCTTGTTGGGGTCAACATATTTCTCAACCATGACCCCGGCCAGCGCAAGCTTCATGGGATAGGTAGTCACATCGTGGGTCGCATTATCATTATTGATCTGGATACTTGATATTGCGGCATTGTCAGCGGTCAGTTCGTATTCTAAAACCAACTTTGTCCATTCGCCTTCGGTCATCGTTGCCGATACCACCTCGCCCGGCTTATTGGGGTCAGGCTCATTCTGATTATAATCCTTATCATCGCCGTACTGCCAATCGCGGTCAGTACTCTTCGACTCGGATATCCACATCTGGACATTTGTAGCTGTTTCAGCCGACTCGGTCGGTTTACCGCCGTTTGCATAGGTAGATGTCATGACATCATGAAAGTCAGTACCCATAACCCACGCCGTGATTCGCATCTTGTCGCCTGTTGAAACCGATGCCTCATCAAAGAGGTTGGTCAGCATGATAAATGAATCGGGAGCACCGTAGCCGGCACCTGCCCAAGTAGATATTTTGCCGTAATACGGGCTCCATGGGTTCCACAACGTCCAGTTGCTCGTTTCCTCACGGCTCAACTCAAACACCTGACTGCCTTCAGTCAAATCCTCCGGCCAGGTATAATCCAAATCAGCTATATTTTTAAATCCGGTCCTGTGGAAAATTCTCTTGTAGCCTTTATCGCTCTTGAAAATATCATAGAACGCA
The DNA here is from genome assembly GCA_958346135.1 of uncultured Eubacteriales bacterium. Lineage (GTDB taxonomy): Bacteria > Bacillota > Clostridia > Monoglobales > Monoglobaceae > Ructibacterium. Next base: position 763 of record CATVQN010000128.1, read on the forward strand.
CCCGATTCTGCATATAAGTAGCTTGTACGTTTGTTTATGGGGCCGCTGGCATTAACATATGTGGTAACATTATCTACCTCCGGTGCTATGCGTTCATAGCAATCCATGGTGACTGTGGTAACCGTCTCCCAGTATGGCTGCTCCTTTTCAATCGGCTCAGGCTCGGTTCCGGAGATTTTGTCACGCCGATTAACTGTGCCGGTAATCTGCTTTTTGCTTTGGAAGATTTTATAGATTTCCTTATCTCTTGATGCATAAACCATGATTACATCATTTTTTGCTAAATCGGAGATCTCTATTTTCTCGCCGTTCTCACCGTAAACAAATACCTTACGCCCGGAATGATCCTTATTTGACAGATCAAGCGTCTGCGTATCTATTCTGCCTACACCGTAAACATTATAGCTTATTTGCATATTTTCGGCATTCACGCTTGACACCACATATGCATCATAATTTTCAACAGAAAGTACATCCTGAAAGGCATTGTTTGTGTTTTTTAAAACCACAAGCTTACCCTGATTCATGTTGGAATCTAAAAATGCTTGGGCATCTTTTGGTGTATCGAATTTTTCTGCCTTACCGTTGTACATGATCACCGGCTTTGATAAGATGACCTGCTTTGCTTTTTTTCTGCCCTCGACATCATATTCTACCGTAATGTCAAAATTACTGCCGACACTTACCGATTCAACATCGTCAAAATCCACCTCTGTCGGCTTTGTGCTGTCCTTCTGCGGGAAAAAGGCAATAATTTGGCTTTTTTGACCGTTATCATTTATTTTACAATAAAAATCCAAATAATACCCAACATAGCTTCCCATATCAAGGCTTGTGGTATATACGGTATCATCAATCATGACATCGTTTGCATATAAATCATCAACGCCCAGCGTTGATTCATAGGAAGCAACCATGATGCCGTTTCTTTTTTCCACATGGTGATACGCCGAAAGTGCCGTCTTATCCTTTACTACCTCGGCATAGCGATCCTCACCGTATGATTTTACCTCCATAAGCTCAACTTCCAGCGCTTGATAAATCAGCATGGCCAGCTTCCATCTTGGCATTGGCTTGTCATAGCCCTCGGAAAAATCAATGCCCGCAAGCAATCCCAATTCGTTGGCAACGGTTAAATATCCGCTCGGATATCCCCCTCTGCTCTGCGCCTTCGGTTCATATCCCAATGCACAAACCAATATTTTAATTGCCTGCTCCGCCGTTACTTCATCCTCGGGAGAAAAGGTTCCGTCGCCGTTTCCGTTTACCAAGCCAAGATCCGTTGCAATATTGATGTAATATTTTCCCCAGTAGGCCGCATCAACATCACTGTAGCCGCTCTCTCCTCCGCCCTTGTTTTCGCTGTCCATCCCAAGAAAACGAATTGCTGCCGTACTCATTTCCGCACGGGTGAGAAAATCGTTTTCTCCGAAATCCATCTCTGATTTACCTTGCATAATTCCCAGCGCAGAAAGAACGGTTACCGCCTGATAATAAGGCTCAGCTTCAAGGGGGACAGTCACGGTTTCCCGGTCTTCTTCCGTGATTTGCGCAGCTTCTTCGTCTGCAAATGTCACAGTTGCCGTAGATATCATAATTATACTGATAACAAGGATTGTGCTAAGAAATTTTTTCATTCTTATTTTCTCATCTCCTTTTTGAGTTGGTTTTAAGGTTCGTTCGGGACGAAATATTCCATCTTATTTCAAAATTACATTGGGAAAACCACAAATGATGTAAACGGCTGCGACAATCTATCCCACAACATAACCTTGAGGGAAAGTTTTCCGCTTTCTCTGACGCTTTTGCTCTGCAGGGTAAGCGAAATGGTCTTTGTTTCCCCTGCTTCCAGGTCGATTCCATTTTCAAGCATGCAGTCAACAAGCGTACCGTCATCATACAATGCGATAATCGCATTGGCACCGCTTAATGCTGTTTCCGAATAAAGCTCGATTTCAAAATCAACACCCTCGGCAAATCCCTTGGCAGAAAATTTAGGTGCCGTCATTCCAAAGCTTCCGGTCAGCGTTCCGCCAAACTCATCTCCGGCCCAATATCCGGGTGTGGTTATTGCAAGCTTCGCCGTCTGTATATTACCGTCTATCGCTTCATCAAAAGCAGGTAAAATCTGTTGATAATTCTGCATGTCAATACAAATCGTTTTGCCCTCTATGTCAAATTCAATATTCTCCGGACTGATCTCTGCCGTCTTTGCACCCACACTGAGTGTAACCTTCATATCATCCTTTTGCCCCACCCAGTCTATAAAATCAACATTGCCCCCTACATGAAAAGCTAAAATAATATTGTTCTTATACTCATCATATTGAAGGATTTCTCCGCCCTTAAAATCAGGGGCGTATCTGGTACCGACCACAAAATACTTGACTGCATATTCGGCGTTTGTTCCTCCTGCGTATATCGCATATACTCCGTCTTCTACCGACGGTTTGAGATAAAAGTTAAAGGTGGCATTCCCATCCGTGATGGGTTGCTGCTGTGCCATTACGATATTTTCCGCAGACGGAGTCTCAGCGGCTCCATTTGTTACGGGCACTATGATGAGCGAAGCATAATCTGCATTACCTCCCACAAATGTTACCTTGACAGTATTAAGAAGCTCATTGCTAACTGCCGACAGTATGCCGCTTGGGGAATTTGATAAACCTACTATGCCAAGATCTGTTTCCCATAGAATGCTTTCTATGTAATTCGTAGTTTTGACCTTAAAATACTTGATTACATATTCGGTGCCGGTTCCGCCTGCGTACATCGCATAAACGCCCTCAGTAATTGATGGCTTTAAGTAAAAATGGAAGGTCGCGGTCCCATCCAAAACCTCCTGCTGTTGGGCCAACACAATATTTTCAGGTGTCATCTCTTTCGGCACTCCATCGATCACGGGCACAATGATGAGTGAGGCATAATCCGCAGTTTCGCCGGCAAATGTTACCTTAACGGTATTGTGCCTGGTATAACCAACCGCCGAAAGTGTTCCGTCCGCTGTATCTGCCAAGGTTACTGCACCCATATTCGTCTCCCATTCGACGGTGGTTATCGTGTCGGCAAAGGCGGTCATGCATACAAGCATTACTATTGCTAAAGCCGCATATACAGTAAGCCATTGAAGTATTTTTTTCATCACCGCATCCTCTCAATCTTTTTTAGTATTTTAACTCTGTTTTCATTGTTTCGAGCAGAGTCGCCCAGATTCAACCGTTCATCGTCTGTTATTCCAAAGTCTTCAAAAACTCGGTGTATTCAGCGGTGATATCCGCAAGCTCCTGGTCAATTCCTGCCTTATCAAGCACTTCAAGAAATTCATTAAGCGTGGACTCTACATCAACCACACCGAGTTGGAGCTGTTTCTCGTAGTTTGAAACTGCGGTTTTGATTTCAAGCTGTCTCTGCTTTCTGGCGGGATCCGTAACCTCCTTGAGATTAAACTTACCTGCATCCCAGTCGAGTGCATTGTCGTTAAACTCTTTAAGCTGCTCGTGCTTGTCCGGGTCGTCTTCCTCGAGAAGATAGTCAAGAAATACATTACCGATCGACCAGCTGTTGGTATAAAGGTTGTATCCGCTGCCCTCGATTGGCTTCACCGTCTTTTCGTCAATCTTGGTATAGTGTTTACCCTCTATACCGTGGATCACAAGATTCTTTACATACGGATCGGTGTTTAATAGATTCAAAAATCTCATAACTCTTGCAGGGTTCTTGCTCGTTGCAGAAATCGCCTGCATGGAGCCTGTACCCGCAAGATGATCCATCTTGGGTGTGGTAATTCCTATCTGCTCAAACTCGTATGCACTGTTCTTGAACAATTCCTGAGCCTTACCCGGCTTAAGCGGCTGAAGCATTACAAAAGTCTTGCCCTCGCTCATTCTCGTAATCTGATCCGTTGTGGTCAGTACGTCAGGGCGGACATATCCCTTATTATAAAAG
>CATVQN010000129.1 GCA_958346135.1 uncultured Eubacteriales bacterium
TAGCCACGTGCAAAACTCTAAAAGTATAGAGTTTATGCGGTTTTACGGATGTGGCAAATCCGTTTTATCACTATAAAATAGTTTGATAATGTATAGAAAAAACCACTCTGATTTGATATAATATAGTTGAAGAAAATCTCACAAAGGAGAGTGGTTTTTATCTATCGCCAAGAAATTCTACAAGACATCAGTCTTTTCACATCACAACCCAAAGCAAAGTTTTATGATGAACTGTTCATCAACTTAGATTTAAGCTGTATTCCTGCCCATAATTCAAAAACAGGTCGTGCAAGCTACAGTAATCACGCTATGATTTGTGCTTTTATTGTTATGAAATGCGAAGGTTTTTCTCAAATTTCAGATTTACACGATTTTTTATCAAACAATTTGATTATTGCTTATTACTGTGGCTTTGACATCACAAAAAATTTGCCGTCTTATGCCAAATTCACTCGCTTTATCCGTGAATTTGATAATGATTTTCTTCAATCTGTTATGCAAACTCAGGTTCTTAAAGCTGTTGATTTAACTTTAATTGATACTTCTTTCATTGCTCTTGATGCAACTCCTGTCAAAGCTAATGTTTCTAACAACAACCCTAAATCTTTCAGAAAAAACAAGTTTTCTAAAGATGAACCGCCTAAGGCTGATAAGGATTGTTCATTAGGCGTCCAAACAGCATCAAATCAGCATAATGAAAAGAATTATGAATTTTATTGGGGTTACAAAAGCCATATCCTTGTTGACTGTATATCGGGCTTACCCATTTGCGAATTAACAACCGGTGCCAATATTTCTGACAGCTCTGTAACTCTTGAAATTCTTAAAAAAGCTAATTCTTTTCTGTCTTTAGCCGAATGCTCATTTTTAGCTGATAAAGCTTACGATGTTAAAGCTATTTACAATACTGTCCATGATACATACAACGGCGATTGCTTTATTGCTCTTAACAAACGTAACACCAAGAATCCCAAGAAGCTTCCTTCAGGGAATATCATTTGTGAAGCAGGTCTTGCAATGAACAGAGACGGCAAGTATCGTGATAACGGAAGAACACGTCAAAAGTATTGCTGTCCTTTTAAAAATTCAAAAACATCTTGTTGCCCTTGTAACCATAAATGCTGGAATAACGGCAAGAAAAACCGTGGTTGCACAAAGTACGTTACTGTTCCTGATGATTACAGGCTTTCAATCGACAGACAGTCGATTGCTTTCAAGTCTGTTTACGCCCTTAGAACCGAAGCGGAACGCTACAATTCCCGTTTTAAACAGGCAGGCTGTGAAAGAGTTTTTGTCCGTAACGGAAATTCAACAAAAAACCTTAATACGATTGCACATATTTCTCTTTTATCAATAGCAATAACCGCTGTTATCACTAAGAAAAATGTTTCTTATCGCAGCACAAAATCTGTAAAACGCATTGCTTGATAAATATCAAAATTGAAAATATTCAATTTTGCCGTCAGGCTTTTTTCGTATACCCATTTTTTCTGATTTTTGATGTTTGCGGTGAATTATTTTCGCAAGGAATTTAATTTGATATTTTTTATCTGCATTTTGCACCTCTCTAAATTTAATATTAAATTTTGTCTAATCTTTGGGGTTCACTTCGGTGTGGTCTCGGCGGCTTTTATGGAACGGGTGGCTATGACCTGGCTCCCAAACAAATCTTCCATAATCACATCGCCTACCGAGATCGGCAGAGACACCGTGATTTGGTTCACCTGCGCCATGCTGTCCATCATTTTTGCCTTAGGAATTGTTGTCTCAGTACGAACGGGAAGCATAACGCCGCTGTCACACCGCACCGTGGTGGTGAGGGTGCGCATGGGGTTGATACACTCCGTCCGAGCATAGGCCTCTCCCCGGGAACAAGAATTCCCGGTAATTTCCGTCACTTTATTATCCTCCATGGTTACTTCAATGTCACAGCCAATGGGACAGATGATACAAGTCAGTTTCTTCTTCATCATTCCGCCTCCAATTCAAATTTTAATGTGGTTTGACCCCGAAGCATATCTGCTGTCAGCCGGATATTTTCCATCTCTCCCGGCGCCAGACGAGGCCGCTTCTTTTCCAACACAGGGCCGTTACTGCCTAAAACCTTGATTTTTGCATTCCTATACACATCCGCCACCCGGAAGTAAACGGTGACGTCCTTAGTCTGGGTAATTCGCTGTGGGACGGTATAGCGAATCTGTCCGTCGGTCTTCAGTTCTACCTCTGTCTTTTCCCCGGCATTGCCCCGCAGGTAGGCCGCTGCGCTCTGGCCGGCGATCTCCGCCTCCTCAGATACATAGTCCACCAAATCATGAACATGAAGTACATTGCCGCAGGCAAAAATTCCAGGGCAGGATGTCTGCCGATCCTGATCCACCTCCGCACCGCCGGTGACCTGATTCAACACCACGCCGGCGCTCTTGGACAATTCGTTTTCCGGGATCAGACCCACCGAAAGCAGCAGCGTATCGCAGGGAATATATTCCCTGGTCTCGGGAATGGGACGGCGATTTTGAGCCACCTGTGCAATAGTGACCCCTTCCAGCCGCTGTTTGCCGTGAATCTCCACTACCGTGTGGCTCAGCTTCAGGGGAATGTCAAAGTCGTGAAGGCACTGCTGAATGTTTCTGGCTAAGCCGCCGGAGTAGGGCATTAACTCGCAAACCGCATGAACCTTGGCGCCCTCCAGAGTCATCCGTCGAGCCATGATCAACCCAATATCGCCGGAGCCTAGGATCACTACGTTCCGGCCTGGCATATATTTACAAACTTCTGCGCAGTACCGGCACTGTAAATCCCTGCCGGCCGAGTTCCGGCAATGTTCAACGACCCCTTTTTCCGCTCCCGGCAGCCCATGGCCAGTATAATGGCTCCAGCCTGAATCTGAAATACTCCTTCCTCAGCGCTGGTAGCCGTAATGAGCCGATCTTTGGTGATATCCAGCACCATGGTATTGAGTTTATAGGGAATCCCCAGCTTCCGCACCTGCTGTTCATACTTCCAGGCATACTCCGAACCCGTCAGTTCCTGACCGAATTTATGTAGGCCAAAGCCGTTATGAATACACTGTTGCAGGATCCCTCCCAGAGCTCCATCCCGCTCCAGAATCAGGATATCCCGCACACCGCTTTCCCAAGCGGCTACTGCGGCGCTCATACCCGCCGGACCGCCTCCGATTATTACCAAATCCGTCATATTAAATTTCCTCCTTTGTCCGGCCCACGTTGATAGGCGAACCCGCTCCGTTCTTGGTGATATCTTCATAGGGGATACCCAATTCCCGCGATAGGATTTCAATAAGATACGGCATACAAAATCCCCCCTGACACCGTCCCATCTGCGCCCGGGTTCGGCGCTTTATCCCATCCAGATCCACGGCTCCGGGATTAGTACGGATAGCCTCCACTACTTCCCCCTCGGTCACCGTCTCACACCGGCAAATAATTCTTCCATAGGCGCTATTCCTTTGAATAATTCGATTTTTTTCTTCTATACTGGCCTCCCGGAACCCATAGGCGGGTTTTCGGCAGGGGTTGTACCTGGACTTCTCTCGCAAAGGCAATTTCTGATCCTCCAGCAATTCCGCGATATAAGCTCCTATAGCCGGCGATGCGCTCAGCCCCGGGGACTCAATACCAGCAGCATTGATAAAGCCTTGTTTTGGAGAGTTGATTATAAAATCTCCCGTACTGCCCGCCGCTCGCAGGCCACAAAAGGACGTAATGGCTTTGTTCAAAGGCAATCCCTGTAGGCTTCTTTTTGTTTCTCTCATAACGAGTTCCAAACCCTCTTGCGTAGTGGCTTTATCCTCCTTGTCCGTGCCATCCACCGAAGTAGGCCCCAGCAATAAATTACCGTCTACCGTCGGAGTGACCAAAATTCCCTTCCCCATCTTGGTAGGTGTGCGAAATACGGTATGCCGCGCCAGGCCGCCGCACTCCTTGTCCAGCAGAATGTACTCGCCCCGGCGCGGGTGGATCTCAAACCCGCCGCAACCGGCCATTTCAGCAATTTTATCGGCGTATAGTCCGGCGGCGTTAACTACGAACCGAGTTCGTACCGTCTCCGCCCCGGAAGTGACTTCCCAGCCCCCTTCAACAGGTGCAATGCCGGTCACCTGAAATCCCCGCTTCAGTTCCACGCCATTATCCATGGCGTTTCCTACAGCAGCAATGGCCAGTTCATAAGGGCATACAATGGCTCCGGTGGGAGCATACAGAGCGCAGACCGCCTGTTCTCCAATATTCGGCTCCAACTCCCGCAGCTCTGCCTGTTCTACAATCCGCAGCTGAGGCACGCCGTTCTTGCGCCCCCGTTCCAGCAGTTCTGTAATGCCGACTCGGTCCTCCGAAGTAAAACCAATGACCAGTGAACCGTTCTGCAAATACTTGACTCCCAGTTCTTTCGCAGTCTGCTCCATCATTTGAGATCCGCGCACGTTCAGAAGCGCTTTCAGGCTACCTTCCTGGGCGTCAAATCCCGCATGCACAATAGCAGAATTTGCCTTCGTTGCCCCCAAGGCCACATCATTTTCCTTTTCCAGAATACATAGCCGCAAATCATAGCGAGCCAGCGTCCTGGCTGTCATAGCGCCGGTAATGCCCGCTCCGATAATAACCACGTCGTACATCTTTCATACCTCCACGCAATCGAGTAGGAGGCTAACCATTAATTGATTAGCCGACCTCTCACACCACCGTGC
>CATVQN010000130.1 GCA_958346135.1 uncultured Eubacteriales bacterium
GTATTTTAGTATGCTTAAGGAGGTCAAGCGTATGCAAAGACAAGTAATACCAAAACAAAATTGGGAACCGGAACGAATGTGCAAGTCTTTTCGCAGCGCATCATCATTTCCAATTCAATAAAAAGCATATGATATAAGGAGGAATTTTTCATGTCAAAGAAAGAATATAGATTTGAAACATTGCAGATTCATGTAGGTCAAGAGAATCCGGATCCGGTTACTGACGCCAGAGCAGTTCCCATTTATGCGTCCACCTCGTATGTATTCCACAATTCCAAACACGCTGCTGACCGTTTTGGTCTGCGGGATGCGGGAAACATCTACGGACGGCTCACCAATCCCACCCAGGATGTGTTTGAGCAGAGAATTGCAAAGCTGGAAGGCGGCGTTGCCGCTTTGGCTGTTGCCTCAGGCGCCGCCGCAATCAACTATGCCATTAACGCACTGGCAAAATCCGGAGAACACATTGTGGCCTCTAAAACCATCTACGGCGGAACCTACAATCTGCTGGCACATACCCTTCCTCTCTCTGCCGGAATCACCACCACCTTTGTAGATCCCGAGCAGGAAGGCTCTATTGAAGCGGCAATCCGGGATAATACCAAGGCCATCTTTATTGAAACTTTGGGAAATCCCAACTCCAATATTATTGATATTGAAGCCGTTGCCAAAATTGCCCATGCCCATCACATTCCCTTGGTGGTTGACAGCACCTTTGCAACACCGTATCTTATCCGTCCCATCTCCTTTGGCGCCGACATTGTAGTACACAGCGCCACCAAGTTTATCGGCGGCCATGGTACGGCAATCGGCGGTGTGATTGTAGATTCCGGCGCCTTTGACTGGAAGGAATCCGGAAAATATCCCTGGATTTCCGCGGCAAACCCCTCCTATCACGGAATCAGCTTTGCCGATGCAGTAGGTCCGGCAGCCTTTGTCACCTATATCCGCGCCATTCTTCTGCGGGATACCGGCTCTACACTCTCCCCTTTCCATGCGTTCCTGTTTCTGCAGGGGCTTGAAACCCTCTCCCTGCGTGTGGAGCGCCATGTGAGCAACGCACTGAAAATTGTGGAGTATCTAAGCAAGCATCCGCAGGTTGAGGCTGTCCATCATCCCTCTCTTCACGACAACCTCAGCCATGCGCTTTATCAGAAATACTTTCCCAACGGCGCAGGTTCTATTTTCACAATTGAAATCAAAGGAGATGCCGAAACCGCTCAGAAATTTATTGACCATCTGGAGATTTTCTCATTGCTTGCCAATGTCGCGGATGTAAAGTCTCTGGTGATTCATCCTGCGAGCACTACACATTCTCAGCTCACCGAGGAGGAGCTTCTTGATCAGGGCATCAAGCCCAACACCATACGTCTCTCCATCGGTATTGAAAACGTAGAGGATTTGATTGAGGCCTTAGAGGACGCCTTTGCCGCAGTCCGCTAAACCGGCTCAAATAACGGTTATGGTCACAGAGCATAACCGTATTCTCTTTTTCAAAAACAAAGCACTGCGAAAGTCCGGCATGCCGTTTTGCAGATGATGCGGCATGGTTTGGACAGTTATCGCATAAAAATTTACTATACAAAATAGAAATCGGAGGTTCACAAAATGAAAAAATTATTGACAATCCTACTGGCACTGGTTCTTTCCCTGACCGCACTGGTTGGCTGCGGACAAGCATCCAAAGCCGGAGTTACCATTGCGGTTCCCAATGACACCACCAACGAAGCTCGGGCGCTGCTGCTATTGGAGGCAAACGGCTATATTAAGCTAAAATCCGGCGCAGGCATCACCGCAACCATTAAGGATATTGAGGAAAATCCCTATAATATCAGCTTTAAAGAGGTAGAGGCTGCGCAGCTTCCCAACGTTCTTAGGGATGTGGATTATGCAATCATCAATTCCAACTATGCCATTCAGGCAGATTTAAACCCGGTAAAGGATTCTCTTTTAATTGAGGATTCCTCCTCGGAATACGGAAACATTTTAGCCGTCAAGGAAGGCACTGAAAACAGTGATGCCATAAAAGCCCTAAAGGCGGCTCTGGAGAGCAAACAGGTTGCCGAATACATTGAAAGCCAGTATAACGGTGCAGTCGTCAGCACGGTAGATAACCCCGGCGACGGTTATGACAGTACGGTAGACTATGGCAGCCTGGCCGGCACAACCGTTACGGTTGCTGCCTCTCCCACACCCCATGCTGAAATTCTAAAGATAGCAGCTCCCATTTTATCGGAACGAAATATTACGCTTAAAACCGTGGAGTTTACCGACTATGTTCAGCCAAACAATGTGGTGGAAAGCGGCGAGATTGACGCCAATTACTTCCAGCATCTGCCCTATCTCAATGATTTTAACCAAGAAAACGGAACCCATATTGTTTCGGTGGGCGCCATCCATGTAGAACCGCTGGCTCTGTATGGCGGCAAACAGTCCACGCTGGACGCCATAAAAGGGAACCAATAATACAAACTGAATACAGCTCTGCGTCGGATGACTTTTCAACCGACGCTTTGTCTGTGTACGGAGGTCTTTATGATTGAACTAAAACATCTTTCCAAATCATTTCAAACCGCCGAAGGCACGGTCAACGCCCTGTCGGATGTCTCCTTAACCATTCAGGACGGCGATATTTACGGCATTATCGGTATGAGCGGTGCAGGAAAATCCACCTTGGTACGATGTATCAATATGCTGGAGCGTCCCACCTCCGGCGAGGTTTTCATTCACGGTCAAAACATCGGTGCTCTCTCCGATGCGCAGCTGCGAAAGGTGCGCCGAAAGGTCACCATGATTTTTCAGGGCTTTAATCTTTTGATGCAGCGAACCTGTCTGGAGAATGTCTGCTTCCCTCTGGAGCTTTCCGGCGTCAAAAAACAGGCAGCCCGAAAACGGGCAAGAGAGCTTTTGGAAACGGTAGGCCTTCCGGACAAGGAAAAAGCCTATCCGGCACAGCTCTCCGGCGGCCAGCAACAGAGAGTTGCCATTGCCCGTGCTCTTGCCACCGACCCGGAGGTACTCTTATGTGACGAAGCCACCAGCGCCCTGGATCCCAAAACCACCCAAGCGATTTTGGAGCTCATTCAGGAAATAAACCAAAAGCTGAAAATTACCGTTGTAATCATCACCCATCAGATGAGTGTGGTGGAAAAGGTTTGTAACAAGGTTGCCATTCTAGACGGCGGCCGGGTTGTAGAAGAGGGGCCGGTGGAAAAGGTCTTTACCATGCCCCAGTCAGAAGCGGCGAAGCGGCTTGTATTTCCGGATGAACCGAAGAACACCGGCGGCGAAAATCGGATTCATGTGGTCTACAACGGCGCTCAGGTTGCATCTACGCCCGTGATTGCCCAAATGGCCATGGAAGAAAAAATTGCCGCCAATATTCTGGCCGCCCAAACTAAGTGTATCGATGATAAGGTCTTTGGCACTATGGTTCTTGCCATCGATGGCGACAAGGACCAGCTTAAGCGTGCCATTGACTTTTTGCAGCAAATTCCAAATATTATTGTAAGGAGGGATCTTGATGATTGAACAGCTTTTGTCCAATCCCACCGTCATCGAAGCAGCAGAAATTCTGCAAAGTGAACTTTGGCTGGCCATCTGGGAAACCGTTTATGTAACTTTGCTTTCTACCTTATTTGCAGTCATCATCGGCCTGCCTTTAGGCGTCCTGATTGTTGCGGGAGAAGAAAACGGCGTCCTGCCGCTGCCAAAAACCGTACTTCGGATTCTAAATGTTGTGATTAACCTGCTTCGGTCCATTCCCTTTCTGATTCTGATGATTCTGGTCTTTCCGCTCACCCGTCTCATTGTCGGCACCGTAGTGGGCACGACCGCCTCGATTGTGCCGCTGGTCATTGCCGCCGCCCCCTTTGCGGCAAGAATGGTAGAGAGCAGTCTGCGGGAAGTGAACCCCAACATCATTGAGGCTGCCCAGAGCATGGGGGCGACCCCATTTCAAATCATCCGAAAGGTTATGATTCCGGAAAGCATTCCCTCGCTGATTTCCAATCTGACCATTACCGTCACCACCGTTTTAGGATACTCGGCCATGAGCGGCATCATCGGCGGCGGCGGCCTCGGCAAAATTGCCATTAACTATGGCTACTACCGCTACAAATATCTGGTAATGATTGTGGCCGTATTATTTCTGATTATTCTGGTACAGATTTTCCAAAGCATTGGAACTCGTCTAGCTATCAAGTCGGATAAGCGTCTACGCAAAAATTAAAACAGTTCATCAAATTTGAAAAGACAAAAGCACAAATCTTCCTCCCGGTAAAAACGGGGGATAATTTGTGCTTTATTTTATAGGCAATTGACACAATATCTCATCCGAATATATGAAGGCAGCGTGTCACTTTCCTCCTGTCTGCGTTCTTTCATACAGCCTCATAACAGATCCGACATTCAATCAGATTTCTATGCATCATCTCTATGAGGGTGGAAATCAAGTCAAAGACTCTGACAAAACCGTACATTGGTCCATAAACAAAATGTCCGTTTTATCATAGGAAAATAATATTCCGTTAAAAAGTGCTATCATCGAAAGCAGTATGTATATGCCACATATTACCGAAATAATATAACTAATGCCTACTGAATAATTGCCATTTCCGAAACATTATAAAATTTTAACAGTTTT
>CATVQN010000131.1 GCA_958346135.1 uncultured Eubacteriales bacterium
ACCAAATACATTGTTCTTAACAGCTTCCATAGCATTTGTCTCCATCATGGGAACATGCTTATGTGCCGCCGCATGGAAAACCATAGCAGGACGATACTGAGAAAAAACCTGTTCCAACCGTTTTTCATCTCGCACCGATGCAATGACAATATCTATATCTGCTTTTGGGAACTGATCTCTTAATTCATTCTCCAAATCAAAAGCATTATTTTCATAAATATCCAAAATAACCAGTTTTTTGGGAGAAAAACGCATAATCTGACGACAGAGCTCAGACCCAATGGACCCGCCGCCGCCGGTAACTAAAATCACTTTATTTTTAATTTCCTTAGCAATTGCTGCATTATCTAAAACCACCGCTTCGCGGCCTAACAGATCCTCCACTTCAACATTGCGAATGAAATCAGTACTTTTATCACCGCATAAAGAATCCGCAAAACCGGATACAATTTTTAGAGTGCAGGGGAAATCAGCACAAACACTCAGAATCTCTCTCTTTCTTTCAGCCGTAATCGTAGAAATTGCAAAAATAATCTCTTCCGGTTTCATGCTTTCGTAAAGTTTTTTCATATCGGATACTTTTCCCAAAACCTCAACACCTTCAATGAGCATATGCTGTTTCCGGCTGTCATCGTCAATAAATCCCAGAATTTGATAATTCAATTTTTCATTGGCCTCAACATCCTTGACAAACGTAACACCCAAACACCCGGCACCGACAATAAAAACCCGTCTCGGCTCTCCCTGCTGCTCTTCACTGAGGAAGATTCGACACATCTTCGCCGCCACACGAATTCCCATGCGAACTCCAAGCACACATACACCGGAAATTCCCGATGCCACAAAGTGTATACGAAAGCTAAATCCATGAAATATTGGAAAAACGCCTAAAATACAAATAAGCACTCCCGCACACAGACAGGCTAAGATAATTTTACAATAATCCTTGGTTCCGGCATAAATCCAATAGACGCGATAACAGCCAAAAACATACATGAAACCGCCTAAAATAGCTGCGCTCAAAGCGACAAACACATAGCTTTGTGTTAAAATAACCGCAATACCCATTGTATGGTCTACCGCTATCGCCAGGATATAGCCAAATCCTACGATAAGCATATCCAACAAAAATAAATAACGATTTCGCGTAATAGACCAAAGCGCATTCATATGTTCTTCCTCCTGAAATTCGTTTCATGCAATGCCGTCTCTGCATGATGCATCAGCTGATGAAAAGCCCCTTTTCCAAGCCTCTTTTCAATGATGGAAACTGCTATATCCAAATTCGGAACACGATTTTCGATTCCGTGACAATCAGAACCCAAAACTTGAATTGTTCCCCGTTTTACCATCCGAAGTGCACATCGCCGTGACAGCGGCCGGATAAAAAATCCGGCATTGGCCTGCACCAAAACGCCTTCACCTTGCAGACGATAAAGAATCTCTCTGTTTTTTCTGCTCTTACTATATCGTTCTATATGCGCTAAAATCATATTCTGCTCCGCTATGAGCCGACAGAGACATTCTTCAAAAAAAACATCCCATTGAGCCGTTAGAGTCTCAATTAAAATAAAGTTACCCTCGCCAATACAGAGTTTTTCAATCTTCTCTATATGGCTCAGGCCAATACCGCAATATAAAACCTCAGCGCCCAAAACTACCTCCGGCATTTCGGAGGTACGGCATTGCATAAGCCGCTCCCAAGACTCCTGCCGACGCTGCAAAAAAGAATCAATGCTCTCTTTACGCATATCATAATGCGGTGTCGCAGCAATTTTTCTGATACCCTGACGATACATATGAACCAGCATTTCAGCCGATTCTTCAACGCTCTTACTCCCATCATCCATTTGGGGAAGTATATGCGTATGCAGATCAATCATTCTTCACTCCGCCTTCCGGCAAATAATCATAATGTGAATAAGCACTATATTTACTTTTCTTTTTTCCTCCGTAATGATGCTCACTTGTTTTGATATCATTAAGCAGAATTCCCAGAATTTTCGCTTTGATAAACTCAAGCTGAGAAACCGCCTTGCCGAGCTCTGCCCTGGTTGTTTTTTGCTGGTTCACTACCAACAGGACACCGTCCACTCTGCCTGCTAAAAGCACTGCATCTGTCACCACATTGACAGGTGGCGTATCAATAAATACATAATCATATTTTTCCGCCAAGATATGTAATACCCTGTCCATCTCTGCAGACTCCAAAAGCTCCGCCGGATTCGGCGGAATATCTCCGGAATACAAAAGATCAAGATTTGGATACTTGCTTTTTCGGATAACATCCTCTAATTTATTAAACCGTGCCAGCACATTGCTAAGCCCGGGACTGCCCTTTTGCATACAAAGCTTTGCAATATTGGGCTTACGCAAATCACAGTCCACAACACAGACCTTTGCACCGGTCTCGGCGAAAGTAATCGCCGTATTCAAACAGCTGGTAGACTTTCCCTCAGAGACATAGGCAGATGTCACAACCACCGTGCGATGCTCCTCATTCGGTAAAGAAAACGCCAGATTGGTTCTCAATGCTTTATAGGATTCCCTCACAGCAAAAGGGGTTGTCTCGGATAGTATCTTATCCTCAGGCCGCTCCTCCTGCTTTTTCTTTTTCAACTTCCAAAACGGGTTCGTTCTAAACAACTCCGTTCCTCCTCATGCTCGTTTTTCCGAAAAACGCAACCCTTTTCGGATTTTTCACTTAGTATCATCGTAAATAACTTTCTTTATTCTCTAAAGTATACCATATCTTCCTAAAAAGGTCAAGCATTTTCGCAAGATTGTTTCTGTATTTTCCCCTTGCTGCCGAGCATTTATGGCAACCGTTTAGGAGAATACATCCATATAGCCACGTTCTCTGTCCGCCACAAAACGGACACTCAGTAGCGTTCATCAATGACTCTCTGGGACTTTTTTTCGCTGCGGGGCAATACCCCAAGCTCCACCACCTTGACCAGCGGAGTAAAGCCGATTCGGCTCTTGACGGTTTCCGCAATTCGCCGGCTTAAATCCATAAAATCAACCGTGCCGTTGGTTTCTACATAAATCCGCATGGTATCCTTTCCCTCCAGATGGGAAATGCGAATCTGATATTCGCTGGAGATTTCCGGAAACTGCTGCAATATTTCTTCAATTTGACTGGGGAATACATTAACGCCTTTAATTTTCATCATATCATCGGTTCTGCCCATAATGGTACCCAATCTGGGAAATGGACTGCCGCAGGGACATTCACCGGGAATAATCTTAGACAGGTCATGGGTGCGATAACGAATCAGCGGGGCGCCCTCCTTGACCAAGGTGGTGATTACCACCTCACCCATAGTACCGTCCTCTACCGGCTTTCCGGTAACCGGATCAATAATTTCTATGTAAATATAGTCGTCCCAATAATGCATACCGCAGTCGTACTGACAGCTGATACCGATACCGGGGCCATAGATCTCAGTCAGGCCATAGATGTCATACAGCTCTATCCCCAGCTCCTGCGAAATCCGCTGACGCATCTTTTCACCCCAGCGCTCAGAACCAATCACGCCTTTTTTTAGATGAATTTTATCTTTAATTCCCCGTTTTTCAATTTCTTCGGCCAAAAGCAGCGCATAGGAGGAGGTCGAACAAAGTACAGTTGACTTCAAATCCATCATCATTTTCAGCTGCTTATCAGTATTTCCGGGGCCCATGGGGATTACCATGCTGCCCAGTCTTTCGGCTCCGTTCTGGAATCCGATTCCCGCTGTCCACAGACCATAGCCAGGCGTAATCTGAATCCGATCCAAATTGGTGATACCGGCCATCTCGTAACAGCGCTGAAACATCACAGCCCAATCGTCTACATCCTTAGCCGTATAGGGAATAATAACCGGAATACCGGTCGTGCCGGATGAGGAATGAATCCTCACAATTTTTTTCTCCGGCGCAGTCATCAAGCCGAGAGGATACGCCTGCATCTGGCCGTTTACCTGTTCCAATTGTCTCTTGGAAATTCTCATCTCAAACATCCTTTCTCTTCTCTTCTTTTTAAAATTTATACTCCAAAGCCCGGAAATTCAAAGCATGAAACGCCGGTTTCACCTTTTGGAGAATTGCTTTTTGAATATCCTCCAGCGTAAGCCCCAGCATCCCGCTCCGAACCGCCGCACCCAAAAGTACCATATTGAGAACCTTGGCAGAGCCAAGCTCCGCACAAGCCTTTTCTCCGTCTATAACAACAAGATTTTTTATCTGTTTTTGTAAATACTCTATCATTTCACCGCCGCAATAGTCAGAACCCTTTAGTGCTGCGGTCACCGGCATAATCGGCCGGGCCCCCGTAATCACGAACCCATCCTTTTTTAGATACGGAAGCATTCGAACCGTCTCCGCAGGTTCAAAGCCGATGATCAGATCCGCCTCCCCGCAGGCAATCATTGGAGAGTATAGCTTATCTCCCATTCTGAGATGACTGAATACGCTGCCGCCTCGCTGTGCCATTCCGATGGTTTCGGCGCTCATGACCGGGATTCCTTTCTCCATTGCCGCCGCCGCAATCAGCTTCGAGGCCAAAACCGTTCCCTGACCGCCGACGCCGCAAAGCAGAATATTTTTAGTCATTGCCGTCACCTCCCACTTCATCTTCCAGCTTTTGCAGGTCTACCAT
>CATVQN010000132.1 GCA_958346135.1 uncultured Eubacteriales bacterium
GCCCTGGTCTGCATATACCTCTGCCACATAGAGCTTTTCCACATTCATTTTGTGGTTATTCTCGGCATTTGCCATTGCAGACTTCAGCAATTTCTCAACAACAGGGCTTGCAGCCTTAGGGGTATTCTTCAAAATACCGATTGCTTCGCCCACGGACTTATTTCTGATTAAGTCAATGACAATGCGGACTTTTCTGGGTGCAATGCGTACATGTGTAACTTTTGCTACTGCTTCCATGTTCTGTGCAGCTCCTTTCATCAATCTATTTCCTCAGCGCAGCTTATTTCGATGTCTTTGCGCCGGCATGACCTCTGTAAGTTCTGGTAGGAGCGAACTCGCCCAGCTTATGGCCGACCATGTCCTCGCTCACATATACCGGAACGTGCTTTCTTCCATCATAAACCGCAATGGTATGTCCTACCATCTCGGGGAATATAGTAGAAGCTCTCGACCAGGTCTTTAAAACGGATTTCTCGTTCTTTTCGTTCATGGCAACTATTCTGGCAAGCAGCTTCGCATCCACGAAAGGTCCCTTTTTAATACTTCTTCCCATGTGATTCCCTCCTTACTTGCTGTTCCGTCTCTTCACAATGAACTTGTTAGACTTCTTCTTCTTGTTTCTGGTCTTATAACCCAGTGCAGGCTTACCCCAGGGAGTCACAGGACTCGGCATACCGATGGGGGACTTACCTTCACCACCGCCGTGGGGGTGGTCATTCGGGTTCATTACAACACCGCGGACGGTAGGACGGAATCCCATATGCCGCTTTCTTCCGGCTTTACCGATGTTGATGTTGGAGTGATCGTTGTTGCCGACCTGACCGATGGTGGCACGGCAGTTTAAGCGAATCATACGAACCTCGCCGGAGGGCAGTCTCAGCTGTGCGTAGCCGTTCTCCTTTGCCAGCACCTGTGCCGTCGCACCTGCGGAACGAACCAGCTGTGCGCCTTTTCCGGGGTTCATCTCGATGTTATACACCAAGGTACCAACCGGGATATCCTTAAGTTCCAGGGCGTTACCGGGCTTGATGTCCGAGCCTTCGCCGGAAACTACCACATCGCCCTTCTTCAGGCCAAGCGGTGCAATAATATAGTTCTTTACGCCGTCCTCATATTCAATCAGGGCAATGTTTGCGCTGCGGTTCGGATCGTATTCAATGGAGAGAACCGTTGCGTTCATACCGTCTTTATATCTCTTAAAATCAATGACTCTGTATTTTCTCTTTGCGCCGCAGCCACGGTGGCGGACGGTGATTTTTCCCTGTGCGTTACGTCCCGCTTTACTGGAGAGCGGACGAAGAAGAGATTTTTCCGGTGTAACCTTATCAATCTCTTCAAATGTGGAAACCGTCATATGACGCCGGGACGGGGTCGTCGGCTTATATTTTTTAATTCCCATTTTTCAATCTCCTTATCTTCAAATTTTGAAAGGCAGATGCTTAAGACTCGAACAGCTCGATGGTCTTGCTTCCCTCTTTGAGCTTTACGACAGCCTTTTTCCAGTCGGCACGCTTGCCGCTGAACACGCCCTGTCTCTTAGGTTTCCCGATATAGTTCATGGTGGTAACCTTTTCAACCTCTACCTTGAAGATCTCTTCTACCGCTTTCTTGATTTCGATCTTGTTTGCACCCCTGGCAACCTCAAAGGTGTACTTCCGGTCTGCAACCTGATCCATACTCTGCTCGGTAATGATCGGTCTTCTGATAATATCATGTGCCAACATTATGCGTACACCTCCTCAAGCTTGGTTACGGCATCCTTTAAGATGATGCACTTGGTGTGATTCAAAACCTCGTAGGTGTTAATGGCTCCCACATAGGTGGTGTCAACGCCCTTGATGTTTCTTGCGGAAAGAACCACGTTCTTATCGTTTTCCGGAAGCACCAGCAGCGCCTTCTCGGTCACGTTCAGGTTCTTCAAAAGACTAACTACCTGCTTTGTCTTAATCTCGTCGCAGGAGAAAGCATCCAAAACGATAATCTCGCTCTCCTGTACCTTAGAAGACAACGCAGATTTCAGCGCCAGCCGTCTTACCTTCTTGTTTACATTGTATCTGTAATCTCTGGGCTTGGGGCCGAGGGCTACGCCGCCGCCAACCCACTGGGGAGCCCGGATACTGCCCTGACGGGCACGGCCGGTACCCTTTTGTCTCCAGGGCTTAATGCCGCCGCCGCGAACCTCAGTCCGGGTTTTGGTGCTCTGGGTACCCTGTCTCTGGTTTGCCAGATAGTTTACCACTACCTCGTGCATCACGTCGGGACGAACCTCAACGCCGAACACGTTCTCATTTAAATCCATGCTGCCGACAACCTTTCCGTCAGCATTATAAATATCTACTGTAGGCATTCTCTATTTCCTCCTCTCTCTGCGGCACTAGGCTTCTGCCTTGACTGCGTTTTTCACAACCAGCAATCCGCCCTTAGGTCCGGGAACCGAACCCTTTACCAACAGAAGATTGCGTTCTTTATCAACCTTTACCAGATCAAGATTCTGGATGGTTACGGTATCAACGCCGTAGTGACCCGGCATTTTCTTACCCTTAAATACACGGGACGGGTCGGAGCAGGCGCCCAGAGAACCGGGGCCTCTGTGATAGTGAGAACCGTGGGTCATAGGACCTCTGTGGGTTCCCCATCTCTTGATGGTGCCGGCGTATCCGTGACCCTTACTGGTCCCGGTCACATCCAGCAGCTCGCCGTCCTCAAACTGTTCTACGCTTAAAACATCTCCAACGCTGAGCTCTGCCGCACTGTCTAACTTAAACTCCTTCAGATACTTCTTCACCGGAACATTTGCCTTGGCAAAATGACCTTTTTCCGGCTTGTTCGCGCGCTTTTCCTTCTTGTCCTCATAACCTACCTGAACTGCAATATAGCCGTCGGTTTCAACGGTTTTTTTCTGGACAACAGGACAAGGACCAGCAGCGATTACCGTAACGGGAACCAAATTGCCGTCCTCTGTGAAGATCTGGGTCATACCGATTTTCTTACCCAAGATTGCCTTTTTCATTTTTTCTTTCCTCCTGTTTTACATAGGCATTGGTTCCGTTTGGAACATACCTACGGGTTATTGGTTGGCTCTGCGCCAACATGACCAAAAATTTTTTGCCCTTTTCGGGCTATGGCGGCGGGACATTGGGTTCCCGCCATTAAAAACCCGTGCTCTGCAGCCGCAAAGCAACTAGATTTTCAACTCAATGTCTACGCCTGCGGGCAAATCCAAATGCTTCAGAGCCTCGATGGTCTTATTGGTGGGACCCAATACATCGATCAGTCTCTTGTGGGTTCTCATCTCGAACTGCTCACGGCTGTCCTTGTACTTATGAACCGCTCTCAAAATGGTAACAACTTCTTTTCTGGTCGGAAGCGGGATCGGGCCGGAAACCTTGGATCCTGTTCTCTTTGCGGTCTCCACAATCTTTGCGGCGCTCTGGTCGATAAGGTTGTGGTCATAAGCCTTCAGTCTGATTCTGATTTTTTCTGCTGCCATGCTATACCCTCCTTAAGATAAATAAGTTTACACTGTGCCGGGCGTTTCGCACAAGCTTAAAATGAAACCCGAATCCAAAAGTCCTCCATCGGGACAACGGCTTCGGGGCATACATACAGACACAGCAAGACCCAGCACGGCATCAGCATACTGCCGCAGGGGCAAGATTTTTCTGTATTCGTAATAGAAAGAGTGACCTTTCCGCCCGTTTTCTTGAACCGGACAATCTCCTCCGAAATTTCCAAAAGTACCGATCTTTCGGCCTTCTGCCACCTCCGGAATCATCGTATGTCTTTGTCACGCCTAACTATTATACTACGGGTGCCGGTTCGTGTCAAGTTTTTTTTCCGATTTTTCGGGGTATTTAAGGCGTTTTTTGCACTTTTGTAAAATTTGGCTAGTTTTACATTTTAATTCGGCGTTTTGCTAGGAAATTTGTACAAATGCACAAATTTTCGCCTATTTTTTATGCAATATGGAAAAACCACAACATCTTGCGGCAAAGCAGCAACTTCTATACCACTTAGCCGCCGGCACACAAAAACAACGCAAAGGATCTCAGGTACAACAGAACTAAAACGACACGTTTTGACAACCAACCATCATCCTGCATAATTCCATAAAACCTTTTACTTTCAATAGTGCAGAGCAAATTCTTTCCTTAATAATATATACCACGAACAATTGCGTTGGCAAAATTGATATTTAAGCTCTTTTTAAAGCCGCTCATTTTTCTGCAGCTAATTTTCTCCAAGCCATTGACAAACACGATAAAATTCAATATAATGTAGCTGTTATGATATGACGTTCGCTGTTTATATTGCGGATTCGGGGGTATAGCTCAGTTGGGAGAGCGCTTGCTTCGCATGTAAGAGGCCTGGGGTTCGAATCCCCATATCTCCACCACCACGTCGGAGCAAAGTACGCTTTGCTCCGTTTTTCTTTGTCAAGAAAAACATTCGCTCGCTTCCTTGCTCCTCCTCTTTCCCAAAAAGTGTCGGCATCACACCTCCTCTTTTTGGGAGCCCTGCACCTGCGGTATGATGCAAAGTTCGCT
>CATVQN010000133.1 GCA_958346135.1 uncultured Eubacteriales bacterium
GAAATTTGACGCCGGTAAAAGAACTGAAACCGTCCACTCTGTATTGTCTAACGGAGAAGACGATATTGAAATTTCCTTCGAAAGTCCAACATACTTTCTTCCGTCTGATGTATAGTAATTAAAATGATCCGATGGCTTTATATAAAAAGTTTGCTCTGAAAATTTACCTCGATTATCGGTGCCGCATAACCCCTCTGGCAAACACAAATTTTCATTTTCCTTTGGAGACAGAGCCGTGACAATTGTTCCAAACTTACTTTCAGATGACGGATAAGCGAGTCTGAAATACAGCTCACTGATTTCAACACCGCATATACCGTAAAATTCTCCTTGACTTCCAATAATCGGAACAACAAGAAGTATGGCTTTTTCCCACGTACCGGTTAACACTTCTTTTTTCGTCCACAGATAGGAATCAGCGGCGCGCATAGCAGTATGTTGCTTGTATTCAGAGTAAAAGGGGAATTTGCCCGTGTCAAACTCCATATTCCAACGATTGTGTAATTCCAGCTTGTTTTTTCTTGCAACCTCTTTCATGCCGCGAAACAGCGCTGTTTCCGAATTGACAGGATTACTGTCGTTGACGCTTGTGCGGCGCAAATACAGTCCACAGCGTGAAGAAGCAGAATTCTGCGCCGCCGTATTGACCGTCACATCCAAAATAACATAAGCTCCGCTGCTTTCCGATGTTTCCATAGTCATCGTCAACGGATTATAAATCGCTTGCTGCACTTCTTCCATTCGCAAGGAATTATCATTCAAATCCCAAAAGCCCAGTTTGTTTTTTTGCAGCAGATATTCAATCTCCGTACTAATTTGATCGGACAGCTTAATTCCCTGTGCGGTCAAATGATCAAATTGCTGCGTGACCTTGGATACAGAATTATCCAGCGTCATGGATAGTAACTGATTCAAATGCTGCTCGAAAAAAGAAAGCATTTCCGTCCCGACACATATTACAAGCAAAATACAGATAATCACCGCAATAATTGACAGGAAATACAGCAAGAGCTTATGCTGCATGCTGATGCTGCGGTTTTTTAACTGCCGTACAATTGTCTTTAAATCCTCGAGATATTTTAACATTGCACGACCTCCTTGTTTTTCTCGTTTTGTGAGGTCTATTGAAATTCTGTTTTCAGTTTTTCAAAATATTCTTCCAAAAGCTCTGATACGGCCGAGTCAGGATCCTCTCCCGCATACGAGATCTTGTAATTCGTATAGTTGGCTCTGAGATGTGTATAAGATACAATCGGCGTACTGTGGTGGTAAATTTCGTCTCTGCGTCCAGATAGCTGTCAAACTGCGGCGAATAAACAAATTCATAATCGGGATTGATTTCCTGTATCGTCTGATATAGGTCTTTGTATTTCGGATCCGTAAGCTGCTCCGTCGTCTTAATCAAATATTTGGCATAAGCCTCATAACAAACAGGGACATAGCCGAGAGAAGCCACGAATTTCGTGTTTTGCTCCGGAGCTGTCAGCCATTTGATAAACGTGCAGGCTGCCTTTTCCCGCTCCGGTGTAGATTTCACCGTGCAAAATCCGCTTCCGCGCTGCATAACCATCTTTTTTCCATTTTCGAAATGCGGATAGGGCATAGAAACAATTTCGATTTGCTCCGAGGTGTTGTCCTCGTATGTAACAATATTTTCATAATACAAGACACTAGCTGATGAAGCAATGGTCGCAATGGCATCACCAGTGCGAAGCGCCTCTGTGGCATAGCCCTCACCAAGCCACACGCCGCCTTTCAGCGCAGCTTGTGCAAGCGGTTCCCAGACCGTTTGATACGATTGGCAAAAGGAAATTTGTTCGTCACGAAAGAAATCCTCGCCAAGCGCCTGCACTCCTATTTGAAAATAATGGAATGGGTAGTCATTTGCTAAAAAAGCCTTACCTCCACTCCACTCCGCGTATAACGCTGCCGTGTCGTAAAGTCCTTCCCAAGTGGCAAGATCCTCCAATGCCGCTCCGGTTTCTTCTGCAAATCTGTCAAACAATGTTTTATTGATAAACAAAAGCTCTGTTGACTTTGCAACCGGGAAAATCAGCAGTCTTTCGTCAAATGTTCCCTCATCCAAGAACTCTTTTATGTATCCTTCAAGATCCGCATCACTAAAATAATTGCAATAATCAACCAATATATCCGAATCCGGCATTGCGGATACAGTCTTTGGATAGCAGTTAAAAATATCCGGCAGTTCCGGAGCTCCGGGTTCATTGTTTGCGGCAGCCAAAATACCTTCATGTATTTTGTTAGAATTTGATACAGATGTTACGGTAATTTGGATCCCTTCTTTTTGTCCGACCGTGCTGTTAAATTCATCAATCAAATCATTAATGGGCGATGCCACCTGTTCTCCGTATACATGCCAAAGCGTCAGCTGTATGGGTTCTTTGTTTTTGCTTACACCGCATCCCGCCATTGAAATAATCAGGCATATACAGCATAAAGCGCTTAGTATTTTTTTGTGTTTCATATCGTCATCCTCTCATTATAATACCACATTTTGCACAGTTCTCAGCTGTTGCTGTTTGAAAGCTGCATACTTAAATTTGTTCCGCACGAGCCTATGCCGCCTTTTACAAAGTGTCAACAACAGCAGACAAATAGGCCGCTGAAACAGAGCTGTAAATAAAATTATCAATCAGACCGTCTTTTTTTGCCTGAAGCACACGCCGGGCGAGCGTCTTTTCCGCATTTTCATCGACAATCAGGACAATTTTACACTCCGGACTGTAACACTTTACTTCATCCCTTGTTTTGAGCCGTTCTTCCAGCGTCCACGGAGTATATCCGGTTACTTCGCAAAGAAGCGCATACGGCTTGGAAAGATTACAAAGCTCTGCCGTTTTGTCCGGACTTTCCGACATTCGTACATCAAAATCGGAATCTGCCCTTTTTAAGGCTTGTGCAATTGCATCGGCAAAAAGATAGTTTTGCATATCTACAACAACCCGCCGCATTTCCTCATCCTTCTTTCTAAAAATAGGCATACTTATATCTTATATATGATATTATAAGTGATTTCCAAAAAAACACATTCCCCAAACGGGTACTTTTGCAAAAAAACAAAAAAGCATCCGACTTTTTATTTGGATGCCGTAACATTCTATATTTTCATTAAAATCCGTTGACAATAACACGCTTACTCATCACCATAGCCGCAAGTTTGGTCTTGGAAGTGAAGCCTGTTTTAGACAGCATATTGCCGATATGCTTTTTCACACAATCCGATGTGACACCGAGCTGTTCGCCCATCTCTTTATAAGTCATTCCGTCCACCAATAAACGAAGAACCTTTATTTCTGCTTCACTGAATTCATAAACAGATGCATTTCCGATTTTTACCTCCGGAGTCCTATCCGGGTAGACAGATTCTCCGCTTACGGTCATCTCCACAACTTTCATCAGCTCTACACGGCTTATATCCTTATACCAAAAGCTGTCTGCGCCGACTTCTTTTGCTCTTTTCAAATATCCGACATCCAGCATAGATGTTACAATGATAACCTTAACTCTCGGAAATTGTGCTTTTATCGCTTTGGTAGCTTCAAATCCGCTTTCGTCGTTTTCCGTACAGACATCCATCAGCACAAGATCTACCTGCGTAGTTTTGCAGAAGGCTGTAGCCAGACTTGCCCCGGCTATAGAGCCGGCAAGCTTAAATCCATCCGCCTGATTGATATAGTTCTCCATTGTTTCGCGCATCATGCGCTGATCTTCGACTATCAATACATTTATCATAACTTTTCCTCCGATTTGAGCGGGATTGATACCGTTAATTCAAATTGCGGCGAGTGTTTTACCTGCATCGTTCCGCCGCACTTTTCAATGCGAAATTTCAGTGAGGTTAAACCTCCGCCAAGAGAGATTTCGCCGTTTGGCACAGCTCCGTCGTTGGTTATAACGGCAACCGCCGTCCTCTCATCACCGGTAAGTTGCACATATAATTCTTTAGCTCCCCCGTGGCGCACCGCATTGGTCATACACTCCCGTATAGCTGAAATCAAGACTTCCGTGGCAGCATTTTGGGGAAGACTTCCGTCTAAAATTATTTTAATGCCTATACTGTACGCAGCACTCATAAGCCCGGCAACAGCATCCTGTTCTTCGGAAAGCTCAATTTCATGCCTTAAAAGACTGACGGCATTTTTCCAAGGTGTCAAATCCAATTCCTCCATTGGTCTGTTCTGCTGTAGGAAACGTCTTGTTGAAATTACGCTCCTGCCAATATCATCATGTACGCGCATTTTCATATTCAAAATCTCTTCTTCGCGTATCAGAGCTATGGTATTTGCAAAGAGTCGGCGCATACGCTTTGAGTACTGCGCAAGGGCAATATTATCCTGTTCCAGTTCTTTTGTTTTGCTATACAATTC
>CATVQN010000134.1 GCA_958346135.1 uncultured Eubacteriales bacterium
TAACACACATACGACAATTCTTTTCAATTTTAACAGTATTGCCGAACATTCGTCAAATTACCGTCAGAGCTTTACAAGTATCTCCATAGACAATTTGTCCTGCCTCATTTTTGAAATTGTACTAGGATAATCGGTATACATGATTTAAAGGCCCGGAACCATGCCCCAAATCCAACATGGCAGCCAAAGCGCCGGTTAGATATTCTTTTGCGTTTTGTATACTCTCCTCCAAGCTCTTTCCGGCGGCAAGATGACAGGCAATGGCCGAGGACAGCGTACAGCCTGTACCGTGGGTATTCGGATTTTCAATTCTTTCTGCCCGGTACCAGCGCACTTTTCCGTCTTGGTAGAGCAGGTCAATGGCGTCATTAACAAAATGTCCGCCCTTTACCAAAACAGCGCCGCTGTAATGCTCAGAAATCTTCTCGGCTGCCGCAATCATATCATCCTCTGTCTGAATCTTCAGGCCACTTAGCACCTCGCTTTCCGGAATATTAGGCGTAATCACCGTTCCGCAGGGAATCAGTTCTTCCATCAAAGTCTTTTGTGCTTCTTTGGAAATCAATCGGCAGCCGCTGGTGGAAACCATAACAGGGTCTACCACAATATTTTTGGCACCGTACTGCTTGAGTTTGTCCGCAATGACACGAATAATCTCACTGCTTGACACCATTCCAATCTTAACGCTGTCCGGTACAATATCGGTAAAAACCGCATCCATCTGCGCCGCGACAAATTCCGGCGTCATGTCTGCGATTTCGGTAACTCCCAGCGTATTCTGGGCAGTCAGTGCCGTAATCACACTCATGGCATACATTTTATGGGCCGTAATCGTTTTAATATCCGCCTGGATTCCTGCACCGCCGCTGCAGTCCGATCCAGCAATGGTAAGTACCTTTTTCATCGAAAAATTTCCTCCGCATCCTTAAAGTTTCTGCAATAATAGTCCGCCGTTTTCTGCATTTTCATTGGCTCCATCTCACTGGCATCATAAATTCCGGCTACCAAAAACCCGGCGTCTTTTGCTGTTTTTACCGCATAGAGAGCATCCTCAAAAATCAGAGTTTCTGCTTTTGGGGTTTTAAGCGCTTCCCTCGCCTGCTCGTAAATAATTGGCTTGTCCTTTCCCGCTCCCACCTGACCGCAGGTAAGAATTTTACAAAAATACTGTAAAACACGGTTCCTTTTCAGCGCCGCCTCCGCCAGCTCGGCATCAGTTGCAGTGGCCAGACACATTTTTACCCCGCACTTTGAGAGTTGTGCTAAAAATGCCGAAGCCCCCGGCTTTAGCTCAAGGCAAAAACGATACTGCTCTGCAATCATTTCGTTTACACCCTGAATAATTTCCTCCGTCGATAAAGACAGGGCATATTCCCGTCTGAAATATTCGGCAGCCTCTAAAAGGCTCATGTCCCGAATGATTTGGTTCAGATTATCCGCCGGCGTCCTCCCCTGCGACCGAAGATACCGCTCCCCCAGGTTCTCCCATAAAGGCATAGAATCCAAGAGCGTCCCATCCATATCAAAAATCACACCTGAATATTTCATACGCTCACCAATTTTCCACCAGCTTTTTCAGCTCTATGCAGCGGCGTTCAATATCCTCAGCGCCGAAAATTGCAGATACCAATGCAACACCGTCTACGCCGGTTTTTCTAAGACTTTGAATATTATCCACGCCAATGCCGCCGATAGCAACCACAGGAATCTTCACCGCCCGGCAAATGTCCTGCAGGGTTTCAAGAGAAACCTCCGCCGCATCCGGCTTCGTGGCGGTTGGGAACACCGCACCAACCCCTAGGTAATCGGCGCCCTTTTTTTCCGCCTCTTGGGCCTGTTCTACCGTCTGCGCCGACACACCGAGAATCTTATCTGCACCAATTCTCCGTCTGGCCTCAGCCGCATCCATATCCTCTTGACCAATGTGGACACCGTCCGCATCACAGGCTACCGCCGCATCCACGTCATCGTTGATTAAAAATGGCACACCGTATGCACGACACAGTCCTTGAATCTCACAGGCCTCCTCCATCAGCTCCGGCTGCGACAGCTCTTTTTCCCGCAGCTGAAGGCAGGTTACGCCGCCCTTTAAGGCTGCCTCTACCTGCTGTGCCAGGGTGAGCGTTCCGACCCAAGCACGGTCTGTCACCCCATAGAGGGTCATCATCTTTCTATCGCACTTCATACTTTGCTCCCTTCTCCAACTGCTCCGGTGTCAGGCGATAAATCGCATCAATAATATAATTGCGGTAACTGGAATTGCCGTCCATCGCAGTTAAACGCTCATAGGCGATTTCGCCACACAGTCCCATAGCGCAGACCGCCGCAGCGGCCGCCTCCAGCGGTTTTTCCGGATTGGCCGCAAGATAAGCGGCGGTCATGGCTGACAGCTGACAGCCGGTTCCGGTCACCTTACTCATCATAGGATGGCCGTTATAAATACAGTAGGCCTGTTTTTCATCGGCTACAATATCAATCGCCCCGGTAATGGATGCAACGGCATTGCGGGATTTGGCAAAGGCCTTTGCAAAGGCCACCGCCTCGTCCAGATTCTCCTTTGTCACACTGTCTGCCGCATCCGCATCCACTCCTTTGGTGGTACCGCTGCCCTTGGCCAAGGTTTTGATTTCGGAAATATTTCCCCGAATCACTGTGACCTTTGCTTCGTCCAAAATCTTCAGGCAGGTATCGGTACGAAGCTGAGATGCTCCGGCGCCTACCGGATCCAACACCACCGGATGTCCCAGCTCAGACGCCTTCTTTCCGGCCGCAATCATCGCCGGAATGGTGTGCCGGGTCAGGTTTCCGATATTGATATTTAAAGCGGCACAGATGGAGGTAATCTCCTCCACCTCTTCAAGGCCATCTGCCATAATGGGCGATGCCCCGCAGGCCAGTAAGATATTGGCGCAGTCGTTAATGGTCACATAGTTGGTGATATTATGAATGATCGGTGTCTTTTCCTGTATATTTTTCATGATTTCTTTAAAATTCATTTATTTGTCCTCCCCTGCCATCTGCCAGAAATAGAGCTCGTGCAAGCTCGCCTGACGGAAAATTGCATTTAATTCTTTCTTTCGTTTCTCGTCTAGATTCTCACATTTTTGATTGGTAAAGTCCAGCCAATGCCGGCATACCTCGCCGTATTCCTCAGTGGTATAGTCCGCCACAAGCGGAGCATAATACCCGTTCATCACCTGCGGCGCACGGCGTTTCAGGCTTTCAAATACATAGCGGTATCCCACCATGCAGGGAAGCATCGCCATAAGGATATCCTCCTCTGTCCCTGCGGCAGATTTGGCAATCAAAAAGTTACAGTAATCCTCACACTGTTTTCTCTTTTGCATCTTGTCTACGTCCGCATCGGTCATTCCCACATCCCTTAAATAAACAATCCGGGTTGCATTTTCGCCCTCGTTAATGAAGCCTAAGCATCCATAGTATTCCTTCATATCATCCAGGTTTTTAGCCTTCACCAGTGCATATGCAAAAACCTTCAGATAATCCCGCAGATAAAGGCTGTCCTGAATGATGTAGTCAGAAAATTTTTCTCGGCTTAGCGTTCCGTCTGCCATTTCGTTTAAAAATCTTTCGTTGGCGCAGGCATCCCAAATCTCCATGGAATCCTGTATCACTTCATCCATAAAACGCAAAATAAAACCTCCTATTCGATATATTTTTCCGCTTTTTTACAACGAAAAAGAGATACCCGACAGGATATCTCCGAAAAATCATATCACAATAAAACTATGACTTCCTACGCCGGTATAATCCGTATCAGGTATAAGGGTCGAAGTCTTTACGCTTCCTCTCAGCCGCAACCGGCTCCCCTGTCTTTTTTTACTATAGCACAAAACCATTGCACCTGTCAAGTAGGCTGTTTTCAATTAGGGAAACCCTCAGTGAGATTATCACACCACATAAAACAAAATACACAAAAAATGCAATAAGCTTCCTAAAACAATAAACAAGTGAAACACCGAATGAATATACGGATGACGTTTTCCGGCACTATACAGTACTGCACCAATGGTATAGGCAACACCGCCTCCCAAAAGAAGCCACATTCCCGGAATCCCTACTGCCCGGTAAACGGCGGGCAGCGCCAAAACCAGACACCAGCCCATCCCCAAATAGAGTATCATGGAAATACGGCGGAACCTCTTCAGACTGATTGCATTGAGCACAATGCCTAAAATTGCCAATCCCCACACCACACCGAAATACACCCATCCCAGCACCGGATTGGCAGCCCGCAGCGTACAGAGAGCAAACGGCGTATAGGTACCCGCAATCAAAAGATGAATGGCACAGTGATCCAGCACACGAAATACCTTTTTTGAGGTAAGCTCCGGCTTCAATCCGTGATAGATACTGGACATACA
>CATVQN010000135.1 GCA_958346135.1 uncultured Eubacteriales bacterium
GTAACACGGTTTTAATGGATTGTCAACAAAAGAAAAACCATGTCATCTCCGCTTTTGTATCCGCTGTATCCGGCATATTTTTAACATCGGGACAACTGCACGGGTGTAACTTCTCACACAAAAAAAGGGCCGGCAAAGGGAATGCCGGCTCCATGAAAAGAGAGATGCTTGTGTTTTTATTCGTTGTCAATCTGGATGGAAAAAGCCACGCTCTGCGGGGGAATACTAAAGGTTGCAGCCATGCTGTGGGTTCCGGAGATCTTCATGCCGATCTCTAGGTCCTCCAATCGGTAGAGGCGCTTGTTGATTGCGTGATGAATCCAGGTGTCATCGTTTACAATCAGGCAGATGGAATCGGGATCCGAAACCTCGCCAACCATCACTTTATCACCGTTAATCTCGGTAATCACGCCGGAAAAAGCAACTTCATCCTTAATCTCTTCGACAGCCTCTTCGGACGGGGACTCGGTTGGAAGATTCTCAATCCGAACGGTGATTGCAGTGGTCTGGGGCGGAATGCTTGCAGTCATTGCCGGGGAGTATTCCACGGCGAGTACCATGTCGGGCTGAATATCAGCTAAGGTACATTCCTTTTCGCCGCCGGTAATTACGGTGTTTTCATCCAAATGAACAATGACCTCGCCGAGATAGCTGTCAGAAACCGTGAGCGTGCCGTTTTCGTTCACTGAAGTGACGGTGACAATGCTGGGGTTTACAATCTTATAGGTTCCGTCCTCATTTTCGCTGAAATAGCCGTTTAGAATATCCGAAATAAATGCCAGAGGCACATAGGTCAGGGTATCATCCTTTAAAACCGGAGCGGAACCGAGCTGCTGCGGTGCACGGCGGCTAAACGAATAGGAGTCCTCGCCGAGGCGCATATGGATGTATTGGGCACCCTTTGTCAGGCTGACGGATTGATCCTCCTCGTTCCAGGTTACCGTATAGCCAAGGCCTTCTGCTACCGAACGGAGCGGAAACATGGGAATGCCGCCGATCAGTTCTACCGCAACATGGTCTACCACAGCGCCGTTCACTGCGGGAGCCGCCGCAGTTTCTTCGGCAGAGGTCGTATCCAATACGGGAACGTCCGTTTCCGCTGCAAAGGCAGCACCTGCCGATAAAAGGCTAAGCGCCAAAGTGGGAATAAAAAGTTTTTTTGTAATCTGTTTCATAGTATCCTCCTTATGTGATATTCAGAATATTTTTCTGCATTTCACTTCGTTAGACCAAGCTGCGTGATAAAAAGTTCCAACTTTTTTCAATTATTTATTTTTTCCGTCTTATCGGCATTTTTCTTGATAAAACCGGGCTAGGCATAATACAAACTGGTATAAATTCCGTCCGGATTGGAAAGTAATTCATCATGGGTTCCCATTTCCGCAATCCGTCCGTCCTGAATGACTACGATTTTATCGCAGTTTCGAATGGTAGAAAGCCGGTGTGCAATGATAATGGTGGTTCGGTTTTGAATCACACTCTCGATTGCGCTGTGAATCAGTTTTTCGGTGGTATTATCCACAGCAGCTGTTGCCTCATCCAAGATAAGAATCGGTTTATTGCGCAAAATTGCCCGGGCAATGGAGAGCCGCTGTTTTTGACCGCCGGACAGCTTGATGCCCCTCTCGCCGATGATGGTTTGATAACCCTCCGGCATTTCAATAATAAAGCTGTGGGCATTTGCGATTTTCGCCGCCCGAACGATTTCCTCCTCGGTGGGATTGTCTACGCCGTAAGCGATATTCTCCGCAACGGTGCCGTGAAACAAAAAGACATCCTGTAATACAATGCTGATATTTTCGCGCAGAGAATGAAGACTCAGGTCTTTTAGATTACGGCCGTCAAGCAGTACCTCGCCGGCACCCGGATCATAAAACCGGGTAATCAGATTGGCAATGGTAGTTTTTCCGCCGCCGGTGGGCCCAATCAAGGCCACCTTTTCTCCGGGGGCAATATGTAAACTGATGTCGTGTAATACCGCATTGTCCTTTTCGTAGCAAAAAGAGACATTTTTCAGCTCAATTTCACCTTTTACATGGGTGATGTCAATCGGATTTTTTGATTCCTGCACCTGGGATTTTGCTGCGAACAGATCCAGAACCCGTTCGCCGGCAGCCAGAGAGTTCTGCAAGTCCTCACTGATGCGGGCAAAGGCGCTGATGGGAGTATAGAGCATGTTTAAATATAGAACGAATTCCACGATTTCTGACGAGCGGATTCCGTTTGCAGCCGCTAAAAAGCCTCCGGCGGCAATGACCAGCGCTACACCCAGCTGATTTAAAAATCCTACCAGCGGATGAAACACCGCACTTTTTTTCAGTGCACTAAGGTTGAGCGTGGTAAAGGTGTCGGACATCCCTTCCACCCGGTTGTATTCATAGTTTTGCTTGTTAAAAATGGTGATTTCCTTGATGCCGGAAAGGTCGTCCTGAATCATCCCCATCAGCTCTGCCGTCTTTTGATGTGCCTTTTTGAACTGCGGCCGCACCCGCTTGGAAAAATAAAAGGTGGCAACCAGAATCATGGGAATAATCATGGTCGCAATCAGCGCCAGCTGCACATTTTTGATAAATAAAATCGTTAAAATGGTTCCGAACAGCAGGACATCCAGAATCACCTCCGGGCCTGCATGGGCGATCAGAAGCTCTAAGACATTCGTGTCCGAGAGAATGCGGCTCATGAGCTGACCCGTCTGTTTATCCTGGAAAAATCCCATAGACAAGCGCTGAACATGGTCAAAAAGCTTGGTTCGGATACTGTGAATACTCCGCCAGGCGGCAACGTGCGAGAAGTAGGAGCGAAGGCCCTGGGTCAGTGCCTGCAGGGCGGCAAGTCCCAAAAGCATACCGCCGATGCGCAAAGACTGCTGCATCAAATCGGGAGCCATGTCCTCTACAAGGTTTAAAAAATTACCGATTAAATTCGGGGCAAATACCTGCGAGAGGATCTGCAGAAGCATACAAATTCCCACGATGATAAAGCACCATGCATATTTTTTGGTGAGTTTAAAAATGCCGATGAAGGTTTTCATGGTTTCTCCTTTCTCCAAAAAGAAAGCGCAACCCATGAAGGTCACGGATTGCGCTTAGGCAGATGATACATAGGTGTTATTTCACGGTAACAACCCAGTTTAGTTCATCCGGCAGAGTTCCGTTTTGGATGCCGGTAATGGTGTCAAAAATGCGCTGTGTAATTTCGCCGATTTGGTTATTGTTGATCTTCATAACCCGATCCTCCCAGCGCAGCTCACCGACCGGAGAGATAATGGCAGCGGTGCCGGTGCCGAAGCATTCTTCCAGCTTTCCTGCCTGGTAGGCGTCATAGATCTCCTGAATGGAAATCCGACGCTCGGAAACCGGAACATCCCATTTTTTCAAAAGCTCAATCGAGGACATACGGGTAATGCCGCCTAAAATACTGCCGTTTAGCATCGGGGTTACAACCTCACCGTCAATCTTGAAGAAGATGTTCATAGAACCAACCTCTTCCACATATTTCTGCTCTACGCCGTCAAGCCAAAGTACCTGAGAATAACCGCGTTCGTGGGCAATTACTTGCGCCTTGATACTGCTTGCGTAATTGCCGCCGGTCTTGGTGAAACCGGTGGCGCCACGAACGGTGCGGACATAGTGATCCTCCACATAGATTTTGACGGGATCCAGCCCCTCCGGATAATAGAGACCGCTGGGGGAACAGATGATCAGAAATTTATATGTATTAGAGGGTCTGACACCCAGATACTCATCTGTTGCAATAATAAACGGACGAATATAGAGAGAAGCGCCCTCCTGCTCCGGAATCCAGTCCTGATCCAGTGCTACCAGCTGCTTGAGTGCCTCCACGCAAAAATCCACATCCAAAGGAGGAATGGCGAGACGGTCGGCGGATACATTCATGCGTTCAAAGTTTTTATAGGGACGGAAAAGACGAACATGGCCGTCCTTAGACTTATACGCCTTGAGCCCTTCAAATATCTCCTGTGCATAGTGAAATACCATAGCGGAGGGATCCAGCGTCAAAGGGCCATAGGGAACAATACGGGGGTCATGCCAGCCCTTGTCCTCTGCATAGTCCATCACAAACATATGGTCGGAGAAAAACTTTCCGAAAGGCAGATTTTCCATCGTAGGTTTTTCTTTCGGCGCCGTTGTTTTTTCGATACGAATATTCACCTTGTTCAACCTTCTTTCCTGATTTTCGTATTTCATACATGGTGAAATGAATTTTGTTACAGTATAACACAGGGAAAAACAAATTTCAATATATAAACTTGACAAAAACTGTACTATTTTTACCTTGACTTTATTTACCGGAATATATTATAATGCCATTAGTAGTATTAAATGAAGAATGGGAAAGGGCTGTGCATTTTCCATCAACAA
>CATVQN010000136.1 GCA_958346135.1 uncultured Eubacteriales bacterium
ACATAAGACGGCCGTATTTCTGATTGCGGCAACCATAGTGATGGCAGTTGTGATTGGTATTTTTAGTGCAACGACTGCACGGGATAAGACCGGTGCTGCGGAAAACCTATTGGGAGCAGCGGCAGAGCCCGGACAGGCGGCCGCTACTGGAATCGGCGGATGGTTTCATGGAATCTTTCAGTATTTCGGGAGTGTAAAGGCATTGCGTGCCGAAAACGAGGAACTCAAGCGAGCCAATGTGGAGCTTGACAAGCAGGTGCGGGACGCTCAGGGAATGGAGCAGGAAAATCAGGAGCTTCGGGCGATGCTGAGCCTGATGAAAACCGAGAACAAGCTGGATTTGGTTGCGGCGCAGGTGATTGCCAAGGATCCTTCCAACTGGTACAGCAGTTTTACCATCAATAAGGGAACCAATGACGGCATACAGAAAAATCAGCCGGTACTTACCGCCAACAAGGAACTGGTCGGTCAGGTCTATAAGGTAGGCAGCAGTTGGGCCGAGATTATCACAATTCTAGACCCGGACAGCGGAGTCGGAAGCCTGATTGAACGTTCTAAGGATATTGGTATTGTGGAGGGAGATGCTTCCCTTCGTCATCAAGGGCTTTGCCGGCTTGGATATTTGTCCAGAGAAACCGATATTGAAATAGGCGACTATGTAGAAACCTCCGGCATGGGCGGAATTTACCCAAAGGGATTGCTAATCGGCACCGTTTTGGATATCCGGGAGGATAACACCAATATGTCGAAATATGCTACAATCAAGCCGATTGTCGAGCTGGGAAAGCTGACTCAGGTATGCGTTCTGAGAAATTTCGTGGAGGAGATTAAACGGGATGCAGAAACGCCGAATATGGGGGCGCAAAAGGAGGCCGACAAAAAGAGCAGCACAGAGCAGGACGAGGATGAGGACGAAGATACCATAAGCTCCGGCAGTGGTACAGGAAGTAAAAATACAGAAAGCGCCGGCAGCAGTAAATCGACGCCCAAGGCAACTGCCACCCAAAGTTCCGGTAGCAGCAGCAGCACGTCCTCAGGCTCAAACAGCGTGAGCAGCTCGGGAAATTCCGGAGCGTCGCAGAGGCAAAACAGCGCCGAGTCCGAAAGCCGCAGCTCCGGCAGTTCTGCGGGCAGCAGCGGCAATGAAAATACAGGCAAAACAAATAGTGCAACAACCATGAACGGATCGGAGCTGAGGGACTAGATGCGAATTTTATTTTATCTGATATGGATGATTTTACTAGCTGTTCTGCAGCCCACCTTAGGACGCGGTATTGAAATCTGGGGGATTGCACCGAATTTTTTCCTGTGTTTTGTGATTATGGTCGGTTTTTTTCGCGGGAAGTACGAGGGGGCGGTCTGCGGCATGATTTTCGGGTTGGTCTATGATATGTTAATCGGCCGGATGATTGGTGTCAGCAGCCTTTGTTATTTTTATCTCGGCTTTGGTGCAGGTGTGTTGAGCAAACGTTTTTTCACGGATGCAAAGCGGCTTGCCGGTATGGTTGCCATCGCGGTCGGAACGATTTTGGCGGCTTTTGTTTATTATTTGGCGGCTGCGATGGTAAATGGAAACATAGGTTTTGCCACGGCGATGTTTCGGACGGCGCTGCCGGAGGCAATCTATAATATGGGAATCGGATTTTTGATAACGTATCCCATTTTATGGTTGATGAAGCTTCTGCGGATGAAGAGGATTTTCTAATGGCAGAGCGGTTTTTATGCATCATTTAGGCAGGTGAGGATATGGAAGGACATAAATTGAATAGCCGGTATGTGATTTTGATGGCTCTGGTGGGAATGATGATATTGGCCTGCATCATTCGTTTGTTTGATTTGCAGATTGTGAGGGGGGCAGAATATCGTCAGCAGGCAGAACAGCGTCTTGTCCGCGCCTATCCGGTGAAGGCGCCCCGGGGCGAGATCGTCGATCGCAACGAAAAGCCGTTTGTGGCGAATCGTATGGGATATTTGATTCAGTTTCAAAGCATGGATTTGAGCGACGATGTCCTCAATCAGGAAATTCTAGATGTCAGCAGAATCGTGACCGAAAACGGCGGCGAGCTGGAAACTGATTTTCCGATTTTCTTTTCCGAAAGGAACGACACTTGGGGCTTTACCTATACCCAGTGGGAAGAGGCAAAAAAGGACAAGAATACGGTGAGCCTGCAAACCATGGAGGATGAACCCCAAGAGATTGACAAAGAAGCGGCCGCCGATTTGAAAACACGCCGGCAGGATAAGCTGGATCAATGGAAAAAAGAAAACAAACTGGAAAACTATCAGACGGCACAGCAGGTTATGGATTATTACAGAAGTCAGTTTGCCGTGGCAGGAAAGTATACTGATGCGGATGCGCTGACCATTGTAGGTGTTCGCTATGATATGGCTAAAAGTGGATTCAGTACCCAGAATCCCTATGTGCTTGCCCGAAACGTGAATGATGTGGTTTTGCAGAGAATCAAAGAACAGTCCTTGGATTTTCCCGGAGTTGAGGTGGAGATTGAGCCGGTGCGTGTCTACGCTGCCGGAACCAGTGCGGCACATATTCTGGGACGAACCGGTAAAATCTATGCGGAGGAATACCAGGAGCTAAAGGACCAGGGTTACGGAATGAACGATATCATCGGCAAGGATGGTCTGGAAAAGGTACTGGAGCCGTATCTGAAAGGTAAAGATGGTTATAAAAGTGTGTCTATGTCCAGAGACGGCGGTGTGAAAGAAATTCTACAGAGCCAAGAGGTTGTGCCGGGAAACTATGCAAAGCTGACCTTGGATATGGATTTGCTGAAGGCTATGGAAAAGTCGCTTCAGGAGAACATTACAGCCGCAGTCGGAAAAGGAGGCGCCGGAGGAGCAATTGCGATTGTTCCCGGTACCGGTGAGGTGCTTGCGCTTGCGTCTTATCCTACTTATAATCCCGCTACCTTTGATGAGGATTA
This sequence comes from uncultured Eubacteriales bacterium, assembly GCA_958346135.1. Lineage (GTDB taxonomy): Bacteria > Bacillota > Clostridia > Monoglobales > Monoglobaceae > Ructibacterium. Next base: position 2,943 of record CATVQN010000136.1, read on the forward strand.
CGAAAAACTGGTGCAGGCCAAGTCAAAGCCGCTGTTTAACCGGGTGCTCAACGGCACCTATTCTCCCGGATCTACCTTTAAGCCTCTGACGGCGATTGCGGGACTGGAGAGCGGCGTTATCAAGCCGGACACCTATATTACGGATAAGGGAAAATACACCTATTACAGTTCTTATCAGCCCACCTGTTTGATTTATTCCTCCACCGGAGCTACACACGGTACCATTGAGGTTTCTGAGGCGCTGGGCGTTTCCTGTAACTATTTCTTTTACGAAGTGGGGCGTCTGACGGGAATTGATGCCCTGGATCAATATGCGGCTGAGTTTGGCTTAGGCGAGACAACCGGCATTGAGCTTGCGGAGAGTAAGGGTCTGATGGCCAGTCCGCAGCATCGGGAAGAAATCGGCGCCCAGTGGTATCCGGGTGACGTGCTGCAGGCGGCCATTGGTCAGTCGGATAACCTGTTTACGCCGGCACAGCTGGCAAATTATATTGCAACGCTTTTAAATAAAGGGACCAGATATCGTCTGCATTTGGTTAATGAAGTGGTGGATTATAATACCCGCGATGTGGTTTATCATAAAGAGCCGGAGGTGCTGGCCGACAATCCCATTGCGGATTCCACATTTCAAAAGGTGACTGAAGGAATGCGTCAGGTTGTGGTCAGCGGAACCGCACGGTCGGCATTTTCCGGCAGTCAGTATAAGGCCGCCGGAAAAACCGGTACGGCCGAGGTTCCGGACGGCGCAGACAATGTTTTATTTGTGGGCTTTGCACCCTATGAAAATCCTGAGCTTGTGGTTGCTGTCGTGATTGAGCACGGCGCTTCCAGTACCTATGCCGCAAAGGTTGCTCGCGAGGTATTTGATGCCTATATGGAGCTTAAAGAAATCCGTGCAAACCCCGAAGCGGCTAAGGCAAAGAAAGCCAATGAGGATGAGGTTGAAGACGTTGATGAGGATTCCGTTTCGACGTCAAGACCTACGGCAACCTCTGGAACTAAGAGTACAAAGTCACCCAACACAAAAAGCTCCGGTGTACCAACCTCGAGTGCCAACCAGGGAAAAGCACCGGATGAAATCACAGAACCGGAAACCACTGCCGGACCGGGTGGCGACGGGACGCTGTGAGTATTTTACAAAAACTTTTGTCCCTGTCTGAAATAAGGCGGGGACATTTTTCTTGGGGAATTAAGGTGTGGGGAAAATGCTCTATGATATGAAATTAAATGCTTTGGCGACCGCATTACCACTTGAGAAAATAAAAAGACAATGTTATAATAAACCTATCATGGTCTGTAGCTTTTAGAGGAAGTCAATATAGAAAATGTTGCGGCAAAGCAAAATGGCAGGTGACAGAGATATGAAAAAATGTAGGATTACAGTGATGAAAACGGCGTGTTATCGGGACTTAATAGAAAAGTATGAAAATCCGA